>JAGQXH010000140.1 GCA_020436695.1 Lewinella sp.
CATTAGCCGGTTCATCCAAGGTACCGTCATCGGTAGTAGCCCGCACAGCATGGTTGTGACTCGGCATATTGGCAGTAGTCAAAGTAACATTTTCACGACCGCCTTTTTCGCCCTGTGTGATATGGGAGAGGCCCGGTCCAGTGCCGATGTGTACAATAGATCTTCCCCGCAGATCGGGCAAGGCAAAGGTGGTACGCCCGTCACCACCATACATCGTACCCAGCAGGGAGAAAAGTGCAGTATTAGATGAAATAGCCAACAATTGGCCATCACAGAATGCCCAGCCACGGGGAGGAAAGTTGAATCCAAATGGCTGGATCTGGCCCAGAAATGGTTCCATAATTATTTGGGTTTTATAGTTAACTAGTCAAGTTATGAATGTGCATTCACCGCGAATAATATTCGTCAGCGGCGCAATACGATCGATTTTGTGATGGTCGTCCAGAGGAATGTATGTCCAAGAATTAGATCATCAGATAAAACGGCCATGAGGACCGCTCCATCACAAAGGACTGATAAAAAGGAACGTTGAAAACTTAGAGAGAATATTGAAAGGACTGTTTAAGAATACGCCTCCAAATATACGGAAAATTCACAGATGTGCAAATGTTCTTTGGTGAATAGGTGCTTTTATTTTGATCAGGGAATTTTGAGCCCTCCCGAATTTTCAGAACAACAAGACTTTAGGTAAAGATTCCCGAATGACGTAGATAATCAGTTTGTTGCCGATTACCAGTTGCCGGTTTGTCAACTGATCAACCGGCAACCGGCATCGATGCTAAGAAAGTTAGCATGTTAATTTTTCATCACTTACAGTTCTATCTGAAAATTTGGGAGGCCCATGTTTTCCTTTTCTTGTCTACATATTCAACGTATCGATCACCCCGTTGGCATATCCGATCGACTCCGCCAGTCCGGGTACCGGATCTTTTCCGTTCTTTTCGTATTCCAGTCCGACTACACCCGTGTATTTTATCTCCTGCAGTGCTTTCAGATAGGCCGGGATATTCATAATGCCGTGCCCGAATTCTTCCGGAGTGCCCTCTCCTCCTCGTTTGTTCACATCTTTGAGGTGGATGTCATATAGCCGGTTCTTGTATTTTTTGGTTTCCTGCACGGGATCCAATCCAATCCGAAAAGTATGTCCAATATCAATACAGAGGCCAATGCGTTCATCCAGGTTCTTGATCTTTTCGTACACGCTTTCCGGACTGGGGTACACTTCATCACCCGGGCCGTGATTGTGAATGGCCAGCTTGATATCAGTTTCTTTTACTTTGCGCTCTACCAGCGGGAGCAGATCGTGATTGGGTACGCCGATGATCACGCCGATACCGGCCGCCTGCGCATAGGCAAATGCATTATTGACCTCCGCTTCGGATTTCATGTAGATCACACCGGCTCCATAAAGATCCAGGCCGGATTCGCGTACTTTCTCTGCAGTGCTTTTGATGACGGATACGGAACTATCCAGCGGCAAATGCATACTTTTCAGGGCTATATGCTTAATTCCCAACCTATTACAGACCACCAACGTTTCATCCAGCGATAATTCCCGCAAGGAGTAGGAAGCAAGGCCCAGTTTGAGTGAATGCCCGGTCTGGCCGGCTTGGGTAGTAGCCGAAGCCGCTTTGCAGGTAACAGAAGTGGCCGCCAGCGTGCCTACCCCCATTAATTTGAGAAAATTCTTTCTGGTGTATTTCATATTCTTGTATTAATATCGCAGTATCCCACTTGGGGCCTTTGACGGTTAGTTAATGTAAGTCGTCAGTCATCAGTTAATAGTCGTCAGTCAAAGTGAATTAGTGCTAAAGTACAGTGCAGCAAAACAAAATGACCGAGATCGAAGCCCTCTTTTTACCACGAGCCGGATCAATTCATTCCATTTTGCCACCAACAGGATCGACTTACGGACTTGTGACTTGCTAACCAGCAACTCAAATTAGTTAATGCAAGTTTGGAAAGTTTGTGGTTCCATATTTTTTTGTTCTAAAATCATCATAACATCACAGAATCACAACATCACCGCATTATCATTCGCTCAATTTGCTGATCTTCCGCAGCATCACCTTCCGGAATTCCACTTCCGAGCCTTCCGCCTGTACGGCGATCTGCCCGTGATCGGTGGTACAGTCGTAGCCGTAGTTGACCAGATCTCCGTTTACCCATACTTTAATGGATCTTTCATAACATTCCACCACCATGGTATTCCACTCGCCGAGTGGCTTCTCCGCCCCATCCGTCAGGTTGGGGATCCGCCGTAAAGTCCCTTCCGTGGTGCCCCATTTTTCTTTTGGTCCCCGCCGTTCTTCCATATCCGGCACAACGATGTCTTCGCGGATCACCCAAAAATCGCCCGCATTTTCATGCATCATCTGGGCTTCAATGGATTTAGGGAACATCTCGTAGAGCGCACGGGGGGTAGAGGCATGTACGAGTACGCCGCAATTGCCCGGTTCTCCCGCAAATCGGTATTCGACTTCCAGCCGGTAATTCCGGTAACTTTTATCCGTGATCAGGTGCCCGCCGGGCGTACCGAGACTCACCAGCAGGCCGTTGCGAATGATAAAGGGATTACGGGCATTTGGATCTTTGTCCATTTCCGGTACATCGGCGTGCCAGCCTTTCAAATCATGACCGTTGAAGAGGCTTTTGGAAGTGCTGCCGCAGGAGGCCAGCAGGAGGCCAAAGAGGCTGTAAAGGAGGACTTGCTTCATAGTGGTGTGGTTTCTTTCAATGGCAATAGCAATAGCAATAGCAATAGCAATAGTGATGGCTGAACAAACTAATAAACAGCCGGTTGACGAACCTATTCATCCTTCAGGAACTCCTCGGTAAAGTGCTCCTTGCGCTTCGGTTGGGAAAATTTCCCGGCATTATAGGCCTTCGATCCTCCTTTTGGAATAGACAGACTTTGCCAGTCTTCCCCCTTAATCATATGCCCGATAAAAACGATCTGGCCAACATGATAAGCGTAGTGTGCCAGCTGGCGGTTGAGAGCCTCCGTAATGCTGTGTCCCATATTGCGGATGTACACAAGGGTATCGAAATTATCGGCATTGATACCATCCAGTGCTTCAAATACACAAGCCCAGCCTGCTTCCCACTTTTCCAACATCTCCGTCCTGTCAGCTATATCTGCTTCGAATTCCGCATCGCGCTGCCGCCATTCCTTTTCACCGTCGGCCGTGAGAAAATCCGTCCAGCGCGAAAGCATATTACCCCATAGGTGTTTTACGATGATGGCGATGGAATTGCTGTCGGGATGGTATTGCCGAAAGAGATCCTGGTCTTCCAGTTGAGCAAAAGTGCGGTCACCAAGCTTTTTGTAGTAGGTAAATTGTTTGCGGATACTTTCGAGATAGTTGGTGGGATGATTGTCCATATTATTCTTCGGTTAAAAGGCTATTGAATAAGTTATCGCGTCGGGCACCTTAAAGATAAGTTTTCCCGGACTCCCCAAACCGACCTGATCAAATATTTTCTGATAGTCCTGAAACAATCAACAATTGCGGCATGAGATCATGCTATTCTTCGGCAGTATCCGAAAAAAATGAAGAACTTTAAGTGACTAAAACCCTCTTGAAATGAATCTGTTTCGTTCCAATAAGATCCAAACCCAGGTCCGAAAGATCATCTGGATCACGGTAGCCTGGACCCTGATCGCCCTGTTCCAGTTTTTCGGAGTCTACACCATGATCATTGAAATGGGATTGAGATCCGTCGTGACCATAGATCCCTTAATTCCACTGAAAGGCAGCATTCTGCAGGGCTTACTAGCTGGCTTGCTGGGCGGCAGCGGTATGGTCTTCCTCTGGGAGCAAACGCTGCGCACGAAAACCTATGGAAAAAGTCTGTGGATCATTCTATCCTCCTTTACGCTGATCTACTTTCTGGTAGCGTTACCCGTACAGCTATATTACCACAAAACCTTATCGGGTGCGGGCTTGCTGGATACGGAACTTTGGCAACGGATACGGACTGCTCTGCGTAGCCTCAGTACTATCCGATCCTATTTGTTTTGGCTTTTTGTTGTTATGGCCACACTGATCGTTTTGCTGGTGAGCGATAAATACGGGCCAGGCGTATTCCAAGATTTTCTGTTGGGAAAATACTTTCACCCCAAACGGGAAGAGCGCATCTTTATGTTCCTGGATCTGCGCTCTTCTACTACCATTGCCGAACAGTTGGGCGAAGAGCGTTATTTCAGTTTCATCAAAGACGTTTTCAGGCACGCTACCCCCGGCATCATATACGCCAAAGGACAGATCTACCAATATGTGGGGGATGAGATCGTGATCAGTTGGAAAACGGAAGAAGGAACAGAAAATGCCAGTTGTGTCCGCTGCTTTTTCGAGATCCAGCGCCGGCTTCGGCAGGAAGCCCCCTACTATAAAGCTACCTACGGCGTAACACCGGAGTTTAAGGCCGGCCTGCATTACGGCCATGTGATGACCGGTGAAGTGGGAGTGGTCAAGCGCGATATTGCCTTTTCGGGAGACGTCCTGAATACAACGGCCCGCATACAGGCCAAATGCAATGAATTGGGAGTAAACATCCTACTGTCCAAGCCTTTACTCGATCAACTGGCTCTGCCTCCCAATTCCTTCGCGCCACAAAAGATCGGCGATATCCTGCTGCGAGGGAAAAAACAGGAAATCATGTTGTTTACGGTTTGAATCAATGTGCTTTCGCATCCAGACTTACATCACCGATCTTAATGGCCACAAAATCCAGATTGGCGATAGCCGGTTCCAGTGAATTAATGCTGATGATCTCCGGAATAGGCTCAGTCCAGGGGTTTGCCGTATCCGGGAACTGATAAGCTGTATCAACAAAACGCCAGCTGGTATTATTGGTGAAATGAGCGTTAATATTGAGCAACAGGCGACGGAGCTCGATCACATCGGCCACACTTATATTTTGAGACTGATCTATATCAGCGGCGATCATTTTATAGGGGCTGTCCAGCAGCTGAATGCCCAGTACGTGTTTACTGATCAGTACCAGATCAAAATTACTCAGGCCGTTTAAGGGGTCATCGTTGCGGCTGGGAGTAATGGTATATCCGAATCCCGGCTCCAGACCACTCAGAATATAATGACCATCCGGTCCGGTGGTTTGTATCGCTACTGTATTGCCTCCAATTAGTATCTCTACTCCACTTACGGTATTCAATTCTTCTGTAGCGATCACGCCGGCAATACTGGTGGAAGCGTGCCCACAATCGTACACCATATTGTTCTGTACCAGAATGTAGGTCTCACAGGAAGCACCATTGCCTTCAGCATCCCAGACCCAGACTTCGGCCAGCAGCGTAGCATCCGAATCACAGGGGATGAGCAGGGTGTCTGCCTGCGGATCTACTACCTCTCCCAGAATATTAGCAGAATAAGTCAGAGGCCCGGGATCACCGTTCAGGATCAGGCTGTCGATCAGATCGACTGCAGCAATCCAGGCTGATCCGGCATCCAGATCGCCATCACCATCTATATCTGCCTGCGGGATCACCGGCATCAATTCTACGGCCAGGCCGGGAATACAGACTGGCTCGGGCACCGCATCAGGAAGTGTAGTTTCAGATCCGGAAAAGTAATGGAGCACGAGTGAAAGGCCCAGTAACAGACCCAGGAAAAAAGGCTTGATCAGAAAGGTCATCGGAGGCGTTTTGAGATTATTCAATAGGATTATGCCCTACGAATATAGGGAAAAAATGACAGGCAAATTGTTAAAACAGCAGGCTGGTCAAACAGGCAGACAGACAACACTACCTGGTATTAAAACGTCAAAGATCTTCTTTTATCAAAAAGATCAGCCGCCCGGCAACACCAGGCGGCTGAATAGTTTTAGTTGTATTATTTCGATTTATCAAGTACCCATCAGAACGGGTACCATATAATTTATTCCACCAATAACATTCGCTTCGTCACCGACTGCCCCCCGGCCGTTACGGTGTAGAAGAGAATACCCGATGCCCAATTGCGTCGGTCGATGGTCACGGTGTTATTACCGGCTGCACCTTCCATACGGATCACATCCAGCAACTGCCCGTTCACATCGGCAACCCGGATCTGTACTGGTCCGGCTTCCGGCAGGCTGTAGCGGATCTGGGTCTGTTGACGGAAGGGGTTGGGCGTGTTCTGCTCCACTGCGAAGCCGGCAGCAGTAGTTACTTCTGCCTGGAATTCCAGTTGCAGATCCATCACTTCCTCGTCCGAGCCAATGGCTTCGGCGGGGAGCCCGCGACGACTGATGCGCAGTACTTCGCTCAGGTTGACTTCCTCATTGGCAAGAAGCTCCAGGGTGAAGAGCGGTGCAT
This sequence comes from Lewinella sp., assembly GCA_020436695.1. GTDB lineage: Bacteria > Bacteroidota > Bacteroidia > Chitinophagales > Saprospiraceae > Flavilitoribacter. The sequence continues at coordinate 6,320 of JAGQXH010000140.1, forward strand.
CCTCGTCCAGGAAGCTCTCCTCTCCTACCGGCCGGTGCCAGGCAGTGTGTAACAATCCTTCCTTCAGGTCAGTCAGGTTGAAGTGATCCGTACTGGCCAGACCGCTGTATACAGCCGTAACTTCTACCAGATCCGGATCAAAGGCGAAGGTGGCCTGATAGGCCTGCAACTGAGCCAGATCACGGGCGGTCAGATCAATACGCTGGCTGACTCCCGGCACCAGTTTTCGATCCGGCATCTGGAGCGCGAAAGATCCGTTGGTGGTCCGGCTTCCGACGATGGGCACAATGCTTTCGTCCAGATCACCCATTTTGACCGCAATGAAATTCAGGTCGATATAAGCCGCTTCCAATGCTTCCAACAGGATGACTTTTGGAACTTCCTCCGACCAGGGGTTAGCCAGGTCGGGGAATTCATAGGATTCCGGTACAAACTTCCAGCTGGTAGTGGTTTCCAATTCCGTTGCCTGGAAAAGGAAGAGTTTCCAGAGCAGATCCAGGTCTTCCTGCGTGATGGAACCGGAACCATCCAGGTCGGCAGCCAGCATTTTATAGGGACTGTCGAGTTCGGCCAGTCCCATCAGGTATTTTTTCAATAAATGCAGATCGGAAATGGTGATGCCACGCAGCCAGTCGGCATTAGCTTCCGGCTGGATCAGGTAACTTTCGCCCATAGTGGTATTACTGAAGGCGAACTGGCCCAGTACATCCGACATGTTATCTTCGGTCTCCTCACTCACCCGGTGTACCATTACCCCTTCAATCGGCATTTCGTATTCTGTAAAGATGCGCCCGGCCAGCATACCATAACCGGCTGGCGTTTCGTCTTCCTCATCCACAATGATAACGCCATCATCTTCTTCCTCCTCTTCCGTTCGCTCCGGACACAGGCCGTCATTTCGCTGTACCTGTACATAGGTCAGACAGTAGTCGTTATTCCATTTGGAATCCCAGGCGTGTACCTCTACCAGCGTGATCAGCTGATCATCACAGGTCAGTACCAAACCGGTCTTATTTTTATCAACGGCTTCCCCCACACGGTTAATGGAGTAGTGAACCGGCCCACTGCAATCATATCCCTCGCTGGCAATGAAATCACTGGCCCAGATCTCCATGGCACCATCATCGGTACTACCGTCACCATTTACGTCGGCAGCCGGAATTACCGGCATCAGTTTGATCGCCAGACCATTGATACAGATCGGAGAAGGACCGTCACAATCCTCTACCTCGAACGGGATCTTGGCCACACCGGTATTGCCGCAACCATCATCGGCCACCACCTTGATAAAATGGGCTCCGATGGGGAAAGTAGCGTCCAACTGATAGTTGGGGTAGGTACCTGTCAGCAGGTGAGTCACTTCATAATCCGATGATCCGTTGCGGTCCTTATCGAAATACGCCTTTACGGTGACATCCTGCGGTGAGCAATCTTCTTTAACACTAAAGGTCAGACTGACTGCACCGGGACAACCGGCAGCTTGATTGTTGGAATAAGAGCAGAAAGGCTCGGTATAAGCAAAGTGGATCTCCGGCGCATCGTAATCTGAGACCTTAATCATCTGGGTATACTGCCAGAAGCCGACGGAGGCCATTTCACAATGATCCCGGAAGTGTTTGCCGTCATTCGTTTTGTCCGTTACTTCTTTCCAGAATCCTTTCGGATTAGATTCGTATTCGCAGCTCTTGCCCTTGGTTTTGGCAGCCGGATAATCATTGTAGGGATAGGGATCGCGGTCATACCAGACATGTTGATATTCGGGCTGGTAGCCATAACCGTAACCATACCCATAACCGTAATTGTTCCCGTATGTATCGTTCTCACAGGGATCATAGCCGTTTCGCGTCTTCACGATCACGTAAACGTCCTCGTCGCCGGGAGCACCGTCACAATCCTCATCCCGGCTAACTACAACCGGATCGGAACCGTCGACGTACTCACACCAGTTGAGGACTTTGTAGGTCCGGAAGATCTTATAACAGTTGCTGCTTCCGGGAACAGTGAATTTTTTGTCTTCCTTGCTGATGGCCAGCAGATCACAATGACCTTCCGAGATCTCGATATCTCCGGCATCGGGATAGGCGCAATTGGCCGTCGCATCCTTGGGGAATTTGATCCAGTAGTCGTAATCGCTACAACAACCGCCACCTTCATAGTTATCGGCCCGGGATAATAGTGGCAGACAGAAAAGTAATAGCAATGAAAAGAACATAGCGCCCCACCTGCTATTCGCTTGGTAATTTTGGGTCATAGAAAAGGTGTTTCACGGGGGGAAGGGTGAATAAATAAAAATCATCCAAAGGCATGGACGGGCAGGGGATTCCTGCCGGCATGCTGTTCGTTAGGCTACAATATTGGATTGATGATAATGAGGGGAGAAATTGTATAGAAGTTATTATGCGCTAAAATACGAAAAATATGGAAATATGTTATAGGAAGTGGTGTTAATATTTTGGACGGTGCACGGTTAACGGTGCACGGTTGACGGCTTAAGTAGCTGACACTACTTTCAAACACCGTTAATCGTACACCGTTAGCCGTATACCGTTATCTTACATCTTAGCAATAATCTCATCCCCAAACTCAGAACACTTCAGCAGGGTAGCTCCCTCCATCAGGCGTTCGAAGTCATAGGTTACCCGTTTGCCGGAGATGGCGCCTTTCACGCCTTTGATGATCAGGTCAGCAGCTTCTTTCCAGCCCAGGTAACGGAACATCATTTCACCGGAGAGGATCACGGAGCTCGGATTTACTTTATCCAGGCCGGCGTATTTCGGAGCCGTTCCGTGGGTGGCTTCAAAGATCGCACAACCGGTATTGTAATTGATATTGGCCCCCGGAGCGATACCGATACCACCTACCTGTGCGGCCAGGGCATCGGAAATGTAGTCGCCATTCAGGTTGAGGGTAGCGATCACGGAGTATTCTTTCGGACGGGTCATGATCTGCTGCAGGAAGGCATCGGCGATCACGTCCTTTATCAGGATCTTGCCGCCGGCCAGGGCTTCTTTTTGAGCAGCATTCGCAGCTTCTGTACCTTTCTCCGCCGCAATGCGGTCATATTGCGCCCAGGTAAACACCTTATCACCATATTCGCGCTCAGCAAGCTGATAGCCCCACTCCTTGAATTTACCTTCGGTGAATTTCATGATGTTCCCTTTGTGTACCAGGGTCACAGAGGACTTATCGTTATCGATCGCATATTCGATCGCAGCTTTTACCAGACGCTCGGTACCTTCAATGGAAACCGGCTTGATACCCAGAGAAACCGTATCCGGAAAGCGGATCTGAGTAACGCCGAGTTCTTTCATCAGGAAGTTTTTCAGCTTTTCCAGTTCCGGCGTACCGCTCAGGTATTCAATACCGGCGTAGATATCTTCGGTATTCTCGCGGAAGATGACCATATCTACCTGCTCCGGGTTGCAAACCGGGGAAGGAACGCCGTCAAAATATTGTACGGGGCGAACGCAGGCGTAGAGGTCCAGTTTCTGACGAAGCGCCACGTTCAAAGAGCGGATACCGCCACCCACCGGCGTAGTCAATGGGCCTTTGATGGCGACCAGGTAAGTATTGATATCATCCAGGGTAGCCTGCGGTAGCCACTCTCCCGTCTGGTTGAACGCCTTTTCACCGGCCAGTACTTCTTTCCATACTATTTTGCGCTTACCACCGTAGGCTTTTTCCACCGCAGCATCGAAAACTCTTACTGAAGCAGCCCAGATATCCGGGCCGATACCATCACCTTCAATAAAGGGCAAAATGGGATCATTCGGGACGTTTAATTTTCCGTTTTCAATCGTTACTTTTGTTCCACTCATTGTAATCTTGTATTTTGATGAATATACCCTTTAATCAAGCCAGGCGGCCGGGTAAGACAGATTTTTGAAAAAAGCAACGCAAATGTAAGGAATTAGGTTTGATTTTTAGGGAAGGATAAAAACAGAATATACATGACTATCAGGCGATATATCAATTTCATAGCAGTACTAAGCCTCTTTTGCTTCTTTGCCTGCCAGAGTGGGAAGTCTTCCGGTACCTCTTCCTGTAAAACCAAAGGAGAAGTACAGGATTTCTCCGGGCTGGACGGATGCAGCCTGCTTATCGTCACTGAAGACGGCAAAAAACTGCTGCCCGGAAAGATGCCGGATACCGGAGTGGAACTGAAAGCCGGCCTTAAGATCCGCTTTGATTATCGTCCGATCGATATGATGAGTGTCTGTATGACGGAGGATGAGATCGTTGAAATTACGTGTTTGGAAGTGATTCCATGATGTTGTGATGTTGTGATGTTGTGATGTTTAAAGAAATTGGAAAAGAAGCAAACAGTTGCACATTACTATCACTCACATTCTCACCACATCACGAGATCTCTTACTCACCATATTACCACATCTCTCACTCACCACATCACTACATAACCCCATCACCATATAAATAAAGTAATGCTAAACGAAAACCTCGACCCTACGGGGCAAAACTATAGCTCAGAAGAATTTCAGATAGAGAAATCTCTGCGACCAAAGGCGCTGGACGATTTTAGCGGTCAGCCGAAGATCGTTGAGAACCTCCAGGTCTTTATTCAGGCGGCCAAACAGCGTGGAGAAGCCCTTGATCATGTGTTGTTGCATGGCCCTCCCGGACTTGGCAAAACGACGCTTTCCCACATCATTGCCAACGAACTGGAAACCGAACTGAAAATGTCTTCCGGCCCGGTACTGGAAAAACCCGGTGATCTGGCCGGCCTGCTTACCAATCTGGAAGAAGGAGAAGTGCTGTTTATCGATGAGATCCATCGCCTGAACAATGTGGTGGAGGAATATCTCTACTCCGCCATGGAAGATTACCGCATCGATATTATGATCGACAGCGGTCCCAATGCGCGCAGTATTCAGATCACGCTAAATCCGTTCACCCTAGTTGGTGCAACTACCCGCATGGGTCTGCTTACGGCACCGATGCGTGCCCGTTTCGGTATTAACTGCCATCTCGACTATTACGATGTACCCACGCTGGAGCGGATCGTACACCGCTCCGCCGAAATACTAAAAGTCCCCATCACGAAAGAGGGAGCGCACGAGATAGCCCGCCGCAGCCGGGGCACGCCCCGTATTGCCAATGCCCTGCTGCGACGCATTCGCGATTTTGCCCAGATCAAAGGCAACGGCACCATCGATCTGGCCATCGCCCAGTACGGGCTCACCGCGCTGAATGTAGACGAAAGCGGCCTGGATGAGATGGACAATAAGATCCTTTCCAGCATTATCGAAAAATTCAAGGGCGGGCCGGTCGGGCTCACTACTATTGCCACAGCAGTGGGTGAAGAAGCCGGGACCATCGAGGAAGTACACGAACCTTTCCTCATTATGGAGGGTTATCTGCAACGCACGCCACGCGGGCGGGAGGCTACGGAAAAAGCTTATAAGCATTTGGGTATCGTTCCACCGGGACGGGAGCAGACTTTGTTTTGATTCTATGATGCTGTGATTTTGTGATGTTATGATGGATAATATGCATCGCTTACAATGATCTCAGTGCACCAACTTGTATTGATTCTGTGATATTTAGGATGCTGTAATGTTATGATGGATGATGGACTCCCCCTCGCAACACTCTCATTACACTTAAAAGTGATAATTCGGATAGCACACTTAAACAGCAGAATTTCAATCAATAGCAGTATCCTAAAAACCCCATATTGATGCACTAACATCATCGTGGCCTCCAGACTGACAACATCATAACATCACAGAATTATAACATCACAACATCATAAAAATCAAACCATTAAGCCCGTTTCAATACCACACTCTTCCAGCAACCAATACTTATTGATCACATTCGTAGTATCCTCGATCTTTTGCGCCAGCGCCTGCAGTTTTTCTTCTACCGTCTGCCGGGAATAGGCCGGTGCCTGATGCCGGATCAGGACCAGCTTTTTGGCAAAACGCAGGAAGTTGGTATAGCCCCGTTTCAGGTCAGTGGTGATCTTGCGATTCCGCATGACATAGATCCTTAGGGTATCGATCAGAGACAACAGTGCTTCCGTATCTTTAAGGGCAAAATAAGTACGCAGCAGCAGGAAGGACGCATTCAGGTGATACTTCACATCGATATACTGCACCAGCAGCAGGACCGAAAGCGCATCCTGATAACGCTTCGTATAATAATAAAGGTGGGCCAGATTGTAGTTATAGGCATTTTCCCTCCGGTGAGCCGGCAACATTTCCTTGTAGGTCTGGATGAAGGTCTCCGTCCATTCATATTCCTTGAGGCTGCAACCCAGCGCTGTGATATTCTTAAAATTCCATTCCGAGATCATGCCGTTTTCCAACATGAGGTTGAATTCGATACCATATTTATACAACAGGAAAAGCTCCCGCCTGAATTCATCGTGCCCCAGGTTGATCTGACGCACACAGAAACCACTGGCAAAACTATAAAGGTCGCCCTGCTGTACCCGCCCAAGCGAAGCCACATTCTCTTCCAGCATGCTTTTAAGCCGCTGGTAGTTCTCCAGCAGGTGCTCTTCCTTGATATCGTCGTGCAGACTGTGATAGATGGTGTAGTAAAGCGGGATGGCCTTATCCGATTCGTACTTATCCCAGTTGTTTTCGATGTGTTTCAACAATACCTCCAGAAACTCAAAATCGTATTGGGTATTGTAGATCATCATATTCGCCGTCAGATGGCAGGCATGACGCAGTTTTTCAACAATATAATAGTTGTCGAGCGCATCCAGCATCTTATTGAAGTAGGTGGTTTTTGACCGGTCTTCAAAATTGGCGTGAAAATATCCCATGGCCCGATTCAAGCGGAAATCGGTCAGGTAGTAATCACTATCGCGGTATTCCATCTGTTTCAGCCGCTTTTCCAGCTGTTTTCCCCGGTTCTTGAGCACATCGAACTTGTTATTTTCCAAAGCCGCCTCTACCGTAATAACATCCTCTTCCAGCTGAGACTCCTCAAAATGGCTGTAAGCAACAAAACGATAATACAGTTTTTTGAGATACGACATGACATTGTGCAGGTGCTGCTCATCATAATTCTCGCCGGGAAACAAACGATTGTGCACACTCACTTTATTCAGCCGGGGTTTCGTCCGGTTGAGTTCGGCAAGGATGATCTCCAGCAATTTGATCGTTTTCTCATGCTGGTTGAAATAGGGGGAGATAACGAACTGCTGGAATTTGTCACGTTCCTTGGGAGTGAATTCCTGAATATACCTTACGAGACGGCTACTATCCATAGGTGATGTTGTGATGTTGTGATGTTACCCGCTGATGATATTTGGACCTCACAGCAGAGTAGTATCCAACGGTTTGAGTATCATAAATATACTAAGGCGTTCAGATTCTTTTCCGAAAAAAAATGGGAGAGGCTCGGTCTAAAGATACAGAAACCCCAGTATATTTCACTACAACTTACTGAAATTTAACATCTTACAATTCAACATAAATCTTGTTTCAGTCCAGATACTCCCCGAATTGTACTTACAAACCTTTGGGTACACCCTTACATTTGTATTATGGAAAGAAAGTTATTGAATAAC
>JAGQXH010000141.1 GCA_020436695.1 Lewinella sp.
GGATACTGATCATGACCATTATTTACGCCGTCGTCTGGTTCCTCTATTTCCGGGAAAGTTTTTTTGAATAGACCGGAATAATTTCTGTCGGTAGTAAATAGTGCTCAGCGTGCTAATTTTCTACCTTTGCAAAAAAATTGAACACTAAGCAGGACATCGTTCTCTCCATTATGGATTGAGACGTCATGCCTGCCGGATAAATACTATCCCATGAAATTTGCAACGAAAGTAATTCACGCCGGTATCCTTCCCGATCCGGCTACCGGTGCGGTGATGACGCCCATCTACCAAACTTCCACCTACGCTCAGGAAGCGCCAGGCAAACACAAAGGCTACGAATACGCCCGTACGCAGAATCCTACCCGTACCGTTTTGGAAGAAAACCTGGCAGCTCTGGAAAATGGGATCCGTGCCTTTTGTTTCGGCAGTGGTCTGGCGGCGATGGATGCCATCATTCGCCTTCTCGAACCGGGTGATGAAGTGATCCTGTCGAATGACCTCTACGGCGGTTCTTACCGGCAGATGGTTAAAGTGCACGCCCGCTACGGTGTGGTATCCCACTTTGTGGATATGCAGGACCCGAAAAATGTGGCGGCGGCGATCAATGATCAAACAAAACTGATCTGGATCGAAACGCCAACCAACCCTATGCTGCAAATTGTTGATATCGAAGCGGTTTGTCAGCAAGCGGCAGGAAAAAATATCCTGGTTTGCGTGGACAATACCTTTGCCTCCCCTTACCTGCAAACACCCCTCGACCTGGGAGCCGATCTCGTACTGCATTCTGCCACCAAATACCTGGGCGGCCATTCGGATGTCGTGTTGGGAGCTGTGATCGTCAAGGATACGGCGATTGCCGAAAAACTGGCATTTCTGCAAAATGCAATAGGTGCAGTACCCGGTCCGCAGGATTGCTTCCTCGTATTGCGCGGGATTAAAACGCTACACCTCCGGGTAGAGCGCGCCTGTAAAAACGCCCGGAAAGTGGCCAAATTCCTGAACAGCCACCCGAAAGTAGGCAAAGTGAACTATCCGGGTTTCAAAGAGCATCCACAACATAAGATCGCGAAAAAACAGATGCGTGACTACGGCGCCATGGTTTCTTTCGATCTGCTCAAAGATTCCTTTGATGATGCCGTCAAGGTACTGAGCAATACCCAACTCTTCACGCTGGCTGAATCACTGGGTGGCGTAGAATCGCTCATCGGCCATCCGGCCAGTATGACACACGCTTCCATTCCGCGAAAAGAAAGACTCAAGGTGGGATTAACGGATTCCCTGATCCGCTTGAGTGTGGGTGTGGAGGATGTAGATGATCTGATCGATGATCTGGAACAGGCGTTGGTGAATTTGTAGGCGAAGTCGTAAGTCTTACTATACTACTGGACATTTGGAAATTGGGACGTTGGGACGTTGGGATCTTGGGACGTTGGGATCTTGGGACGTTGGGACGTTGGGACGTTGGGATCTTGGGACGTTGGGATCTTGGGATTCATCCAAATATCTCAACGTCCCAACCTCCATTTGTCCAGTAGGAAGAAGTCTTACCAGTCGATAGTCGTAAGTCGTTTCTGTACAAAATGTTGTCAGACGAGGCTTACAACTGTCAACTTATAGCCCTGCAAAAGCTTCTATGCGATACCTTTTCAATACCGCTCCATCCAAATGATACCAGATCAGATTGGCCGCTATTTCAGGGTATTTGCTCCGGACCAATTCAACAGCATCCTTCAATTGACGGGGACTAACTGATTCGATCCGCAGCAGATCTCCGGGATACAGATAATAGCCGTCCAGGTAGGTACCTTCCATTACCTTGTATCTGTTGGGAGCCAGTTCCAAATATTTTCCCGATTCCAGTATCGATAGTTCATTGGGCTCGTTGATCAGTTTGATCATCTGCCCCTCCCGGAAAAGTACCGCCCAGCGAAACAACGGAAGGGCAAGATCGAGATGTAAGGGATAGTCGAGCCCGGAAGGCAGGTAGGCTGCTGCTTTTTCCAGGTTTAGAATAGAATTGGACTCTTCCCAATCCTGCAGATCCCCCATGTTGTAAAACATCAATACGCCGCGGTCAACCGGAGGCACACCAGTCTGGTCCGGGTAGCGGAACTGATGCAAACGAATGGTGGAAGAAAGCGCTACGCCTTGTGTCGAATATAGCGTGTGTAACTCTTTTAGGAGCTGGAAGTAACGTTCGCGGCTACTGGGCGTCCAATCGCAATCCATTTGCACTTCTACCAGTGACTGATCCAAAGGTGCGAACTGCACCTCGATCTTCTCCTTGATCCGATGGGCCAGTAAAGGGATATCGGCTTCCTGTGACTGTAGCATGCTTCGGTTGGTAATAAATACCGTGGGAATTACCTGCCGACGGGCAATCCCGGACGTATCCAACTGAACGAAAGCCAGTGGAACCACCTCACTTTCGGCGGGATCCCAATCCAGATCAAAGAATTTTACGTACAGCCGGTCTATGGACAGTTGATCCAGCCAACTTTGCTCTGTACTATCCAGTACGAGGTCGGTAGTCCAGTGATAAAAACCCTGAAAATCAGTGAATTCAGAAGATGGTTCTAAAGGAGAAGATGCATTTCGGCAGGCTGTGAATAAGCAAACAGGGAGCAAAAAAAAAGCCAGACGGCTCCTCGACCGTCCAGCCATATCATAATCCCAAAAACTAAATTTATGCATGGTCTCCTAATGGAGTAGCATTCTAAATCGAATAAACAGATGAGCGAAGATATATGTTTCGAGTAAAAATAAAAAATTTCCTTCTATGAAACAATATAGTAACGCTCCCGTGTCGGCACACGGTCAAAAAATAGGACTGTAATTTTTAAAATTCGGTCGCAGTTTGAGCCATTCGCTCCGTCAACTGAGCACTCCTAAACCGGGAATTCAGGATCCCGCCTCCTCTTCCGCCTTCACCAGCAGTTGAAAACCGTTACCATGAATGTTCACGATCTCGATATTTTCATCCTGCTTCAGGTATTTCCGAAGTTTGGTCACAAACACGTCCATACTACGGGCAGTGAAGTAATTGTCCTCTCCCCAGATCTTGGTCAATGCTTCCGAACGCGGCAAAATATCATTCATATGCATGGCAAACATGCGCAGCAACTGTGCCTCCTTGGGTGAAAGCTTTTCTTTGCTTTCTTCCGACCCTCCCTGATCATAGGAGAGTACCCGCAGTGGATAGTTAAAATGAAACTTGCCGATATTGAATTCTTTGATCTCTTCTTTCGGATCTGCTTTTTGCTGTGATCTTTTGAGGATCGCCTGTATGCGGTACAGCAGTTCTTCGGAGTTGAACGGCTTGGAGATATAATCATCAGCACCGATCTTAAAGCCCTGAAGCACATCGTCTTTCATGGTTTTTGCCGTTAGAAAGATGATGGGGGTCTCCATATCCCGCTCGCGAATTTCTCTAGCCAGGGTAAAACCATCCTTTTTAGGCATCATGACATCCAGAATACAGAGATCGAATTCACCTTTTTTAAAGCTATCCAAACCTTGTAGTCCATCGGTTGCCAGGGTTACATCGTAATCATGCATTTCTAAATAGGATCTCAATACATCACCAAAATTTTGGTCATCTTCAACTAGGAGTATCCGGTTATTAGCCATAATTTTTCTTTTTCTTATAATATTTCACGGGTAACATGTACTATACAACGTCGAAAGCCCCTGACTAATTTTAACATATTGGGTGAGATCGAAATTTTTCTCGTGTTTTGATTGTTTGGGACTTTGGGATTTTGGGATTTTAGGACTTTGGGACTTTGGGATTTTGGGACTTTGGGACTTTAGGATTTTAGGATTTTAGGATTTTGGGATATTTTCCCGGTGATCAGTTTGGTAATTAAGATTTACTTTCTCCAATTGTCCATCAATCCATACATCTCAACGTCCATTAATCCCTAAATCCAAATTAATCCCTAAATCCAAATGTCCCTAGATCTAATTCCGATGCTCCACCTGAAAAGGAAAGAACAGAATGAAACTACTTCCCTTACCTAGTTCACTTTTGACGTCTACCTGCCCCTTATGAGCGGTCATAATAGCCTTAACGTAACTCAGTCCCAGACCAAAGCCTTTCACATCGTGTAGGTTGCCGGTATGTACCCGGTAGAATTTATCGAAAATGTGTTTACGCGCTTCTTTGGTCATCCCGATCCCCTTGTCGGCTACTACCACTTCTACCCCATTCGACCGGTTGTGGGTAGAAACCGTTATCTCGGGTTGTTCGGGTGAATATTTATTGGCATTATCCAGCAGGTTATTGATAATATTGGATATATGCGTTAGATCGCCCTGAACGATAGGCTGATTAGCTTCCAGTTCGGTAGCCACTGTACCGTCTTTTTTCTCTATTTGCAGCGTGATATTCTCTACCGCATGATGGATTACATCGTGCAGATTGACATCGGTAAGTTTCAGTGAGAACTCCCGCTTGTCGATCACTGCCATTTGTAACACTTTTTCCACCTGGCTGTTCATCCGCTTGTTCTCCTGCTTGATGATATTCGCAAATCGCAGCAGTTTATCCGGATGGCTCGATACCATCGGGCTGGTAATGGAATCGGCAGCCAGAGAGATCGTAGCGATCGGGGTTTTAAATTCGTGCGTCATGTTGTTGATAAAATCGTTCTTCATCTCAGAAACTTTCTTCTGACGCAGAATGATAAAGATGGTGTAGGCAAAACAGAGCAGGATGATGACTGTAAAAAACAGCGTTCCCAGCAGGTTCGGCATAATCGAACTCCACACGGCACTCGCCTTGGTCGGGAAATAGATCATTAGCATACCCGGTGGTATCTCATCCTGCCGGAAAAGTGTCACCTCATATCCGGAATCGCGGATGTGCTTGTATTCGGCATTATTTGACCCGGAATCGTCAATAGTATAGTGGTTGTTGACGATCACGAAGCTGTTGGTTGCCCTGGCCAGCACGCCGTATTCGTAGTCGATATTGATCTCCCAGTTGTTTAATTCTTCCTCGAGGATATTGTGTATTTGTTCCAGGCCGATACGCTGGCCGAGCGGTTGGTAGGTATTCCGGTATTTGAATTCTCTTTGCAGCCGGTCGGCTTTACTCGCCCGGGCCCGTACGCATCTGAAGCAGGTACAGGTATCGGCTTCTTCCATTTTATCCAGCAGTGAACTGGTCAGGCCTCCGGACTGATATCCCGTTTTGATCGACAGTTCCATCCTTATTCCTCCCTCATTGGTCTGAGAACTGCTTCTCTCCTGGTAATATTGGGACGAATAGCCATTAAAATATTGCTTCAAAGCCTGTCTTTCTTCCTCCTCTTCCAAACGCTCAGAGACCTTATTAAGCACCTCGACCACTGCTTTATCAAACTTATTTTCATTTACAACAATGGAAGTACGAATCAGGTCCATCTGCAGCCACAACACCCCTAACACTGCAACGGTCAATAAGCCGATAATTGCCCAAATAGTCGATCTTTTCATCAAATGGTGGAATTAATTTCTGTGGGGTTGAATCCCTTGTTAAAGCTGGTTAGGGTTAAATATCCCCGTTAAATGACTACTTTAAAACGCTGTCTATCACTACAAAGTTACCGATTCAGGTGATGCGTGGGCTTACTTTAACGAACATTTAATATTTCTGATACTATGATGTTGCGATCCTACAATGCAATGATGTGGTCATGTGCAATGCATATGGAAGAGATCAGTGCACCACGAGCTCAGATCATGACCATATCGAGTTATCAAAACAGTACACCATCAACAAGAAGCACCAAACTATAGGTATGCAGAACTAAAACATTACAGCATCACAGCATCACAACATTATAGCATCAAAACCGGCTGATATAGCCAAAATGCACCTTAGGCGCCCCCAGATCGATCTGCGTCCGACGATCGGCACCCAGCGCCAGACTGATACCCAAAAGGCCCACCTGCGTTTCGAAGGTAATCCCGGCTCCCAAACCGTATGGGAAATTGACCGTATTGGCATCGGGCAGGCTTTTTATGGTTCGTTGATCCACTCTGGCCAGATCCCCGAACGTATAGAGATAGGAATTCTGCCCCAGCAATAGACGGTACTCCAGGGTAGCAACCGCAAAATTGGTGGCAAAGATGAATTCCTCGTCGAATCCACGCAACAGTCGCGCCCCCCCGATACGGAACTGTTCATTGGCCAGAATCCCCAGATCGGAAACCAGGAAACCGGTTTGCAGGGCCATCTTCAGGCTACTCTGTCGAAAGAGCGGCAGATAGGCTTCCATTTTCGTTTCGATTCGGTACTGGAAGCTTCGTTCCGGCAAATTGCTGTAAGGATCAGGGATATCCAGTTCACGGATCAGATTGTTGCGCGGCAAACGACGCAGCCCTGCGGATGCGCGCAGCAGAATGGACCAGCCTCTTCGCGGATTAAACCGATAATCCAGCGCTTCGTGGAAATATTCCAGACCGAAGCTGCTCCGTCTTACGTCGAGCGTATCCGGCAATTGCCCGGTTTGGCGGATGCGCAGGGTATCTACGGTAAGTAGTGTGGAAACCTGATTACTGCCAAATGCTTTAAAATAGTCTCTGCCCGACAGCAAATACTGAATACCGACATTGGTGTTTACATCCAGATAGGTGGTATCTCTTTTGTAGAGCTCAAAATTGAGGTCCAGACCGAAGGGCAGGTTGAACAGATATGGATAATTAAAACGTAATTCGAGTTGCTGGGTCTGCGGTCGCAATTGTTCGAAAGCAGCGTAAATACTTTCTCCCAGGCCGAACTGATTTTGCATCTCCGCCGTAAAATCTCCGGTGATAAGCAGGCGGCCGGATTGATCGCTGTTGGGCAAGACGCCAATGATGAAATCAAAGCGACTGGCCGGACGATTGGCAAGGTCCAGCCCGATAGCAGCCCGGTCTCCTCTGAAGGCTACCATCGGATCTGTTCGTACGGTCAAAAACGACAATTCACGCAGGCGTTCCCGTATGCGCAGGATGCGCTCCCGGCTGTATAGATCACCCGGCTGTATTCCCAGATAACGGGACAGATAGGTGGTGCTCAAACGCAGATCGCCCCGCATATTCAGCTCATCGATCGTAAAGAGCGGCCCTGTGTTCAACATCAGTTTGGCATTGATCTGGTCCGTACCGATCTCCAACTGATCCAGGTAGACTTCAGCAAAGGGATAGCCGTTATTTTCGGCGTATTCCAGCAGGCGGGTCATTAACTGCTGCACTTCCCCGTATGCGAACGGCCGGTTGCGATACAATCGCTCCCGAAAACCGATCTTATCCAGAAAAACCGGCGGCACATTGCCATTTTCCAGTTTAGCCCAACGATAGGTACGGCCGATATGTACAAAGGCCAGATATTCCGGGCCGATATGAGTGAGGGTATCCACCGAAGCCTCCAGATAAGCCCGGCCGTGCAGCGCCAGTAACCATTCCTGTAAGCTCTTTCTGAGGGTTAGGGTATCAGCATATGTCTTATCCGGCAGCAGAACCGCTCCCCCGGATTGCCCCACCTCCTGATCCGTGATGATCACCTTCAAAGCATATGATTCCTGCCCGATTAGTGAATTACCGGTAAGCAGGCCCAGTAGGCAGAGGCACAGTGTATATGAAAACCTGGTGATCAAACCTGATGCATTTTTCAATCCAACCATCATCTTCCGGCAAAATTATTCCTTTTCCGGTTACCGGATCAATATTCGGTAAAGCCCTGCTACCCTGTTCGTCTCTGACTCCACGAAAAAAAAGCGCCATCCCGTGGATCAGGATGGCACCTCAATTTAATAATGCTATTGTGTCCTGTGTTACAAATTAGACGGAATAAGCACTTTGTCGATAATGTGAATTACTCCGTTGGTTCCTTGCACATCTGCCAGTAATACGGTGGCAGAATTGCCATTGGCGTCGGTGAGCGTTACAGTATTATCCGTAATATTAACTGTTATATTCTCACCTTGTACCGTACCTACGGTCTGGCCATTACTTAGATCAGTACTCCGCACATTTGCACCTGCTGCTACATGATAGGTCAACACATCCGCTACCTGATCGGGAGTCAAACCGCTCAATGTCGTGCTGATCTCAGTGAACGCACTGTTGATTGGCGCAAAAATGGTGTACACTGTACTGGTTGATCCCAGAGTGGTAGTCAGATCTCCCGAGGCACTACCAAGTGCGGCTACCAGTTCATTGAAATCGTCGTTGGCTGTGATATGTCCTACCACATCCAGCGGCAGCAGTACCTGATTGATCACATGGATCACCCCATTCTCAGTACCGATATCGGCTTGAGTAACGGTTGCTGTTCCGTTGATCATTACTGTGCTTCCGGTCCTTTCAATAAATACGGTCAGAGGTGTTCCATCAGGACCGTTGGTTGAAGCGGAATTCAAATAAGTTTTTCCTTCTAAGATCTGAGCCGAGATGAAAGATTCGCCGAAAACATGATACAACAAGATCGTTTTCAACTCATCATCAGTTAAGATACTCAGATCCACACCCAGGGCATCGAAAGCGTCATTAGTCGGCGCGAAAACCGTAAAACTGGCATTTTCATCCGACAAAACTGCGTCCAGACCGGTGCGTTGCAGGGCACTTACCAGCGTGGTAAAGCGTGCATCTTCGGAGGCGACCTCTACAATGGTCTTATCCTCATTTACTGTAATGTCGTCATCATCGTTGTTGCAGGCTGTGAAACTGAAAAGGAGGGCCAGCCCCATGAGATATACCCACGGGAGTCTTAGTTTACTAAGCATGTCGGTTGTTTTTGTTTAGAATAATAATACTTCGACTCTATAACACAGAGCCAGAATAGGTGTTCAGAATTTTAACATTTAAATCTAACCAGAATGGCAAGCAGGCAAGTTGGTGATGGGAAGATGAGAAATTTATATCTATCTCAGATATAGAGTATTAGTTAGCATGTGCTTAATGACGTAATAAGAAGTCCTCGGTTTGAAACAATAGGGGTAGCAGATCTATTGTATCCGTTCAGCGTAGAATCTTGTTGATCGGATATAACAGATCTGCCACCCCTGAATAAATTATTTTGATTATTCTTCTTCAAAGTGGCGGAGAAAAAATTGCTAATTCTCTTATGAGTACAAGAGGTTATTGCAAAGCCTCGATCTGCTCCAACATCTTCTCCGTACTATCATAATTAGCACCGGATTCTTTAGCCAGTTCGATGGCCTCATGCGCATATTGTAGCGCTTTTTCCTTGTTTTTTAGTTTCAGGTAAAGGGCGGCCAGCGTATCATTATTCATGTAGTTGCTGTCCAATTCGACGGATTTGGCAGCCCAGTCTTTGGCCTTTTCCAGTATGGCCGGATCATCACTGAGCTCGTACACGCGCCAGGCCAGCGTGTTCAGGGTCCCCCAGTCGCTGCTTTTGTACTGATCCATGTGTTTGACGGCCGCATCCACGAATTTTTGCTGTCCTTCCGGTTCCTGCGCCCGGCTCATTTGGGTAACGATGAATTCGGAGCCGTACTGCTCGGCGGCAGCTTTCGGGAATACTTTCATAAAGGTGCCGACAACGACTTCTTTATTGTCCAGTTCATCACGATGTTCGCGGTACAGGGCACTCATAGCGGCCCGCTTGATCTTGGCATCCACCTTTTCCTGGCCGACCGCGTCGCCCAACTCTTTGCGATGCGCCGCCATATACTGGAACAACTCATTGTTCAGATCCGTGGAAACCATATCCACGATGAATTCCGCATTTTCACTGCTCAGCCAGTCTTCCTGCGTCTTCAGATAGAGATCAACGATCCTGGCCTGGTCATCCAACATATAGACGTCGCGCAGAACGGTGGCGTAGCTTTTCAGAAAAGCCGGGTCGCGTTCCCCCTGGTCAAATTTGTCTATCTGCGTGCCCAGCCGGTTATCCTCATCGGAAGCAGCTTCGGCCAGCCCGATAAATTTTTCTGCCGGCTGGCTGCCTACTCCCCGGTGGACGAGTTTGCCGTTGCCATCGATAAACAGATAAGAAGGGAATGCCCGCACATTGTATGCTTTGGCAAAAAGGATACCTTCCCCTTTTTCCATATCAATCTTGACGTTGACAAAGTTTTCATTGAAATAAGCACCTACTGCTTCTGCCGGGTATACGTTCTTATCCATCCATTTGCAGGGGCCACACCAAGTAGTATAGGCATCGACAAAGATGATCTTCTCCTGTTCTTTGGCCATCTTCAGCGTATTTTCCCAATCGAGCTGCTCGAATTGAATGCCGGTTTCGGCTACAGCGGGCTCCTGTGCTTCTACCATCAGAAATAAGCTAAGCGCGAAAAGTAGAGTTGTTAGTTTCTTCATAATAAAGACGGTTTTGAATTTAGAGGGTGATAGAGAGACTGTCGTCCTGTTTAATGGCCTTAATATAGAGTTTTGTTCACATATTATCACAGGTGTAACTGAAAAGAAGATTTGAGGAGACAGGCTTTGGGGTAGTTTGCAGGTCAAAGATTTCCGGTAATGCCTCAGCCCGGAATAACTGATGCAGTAAGTATCTACATAAGCCCACGATGCCTAATGGACAGTTAAGTACTGTCCCCCGCCGGTGGTGGATCAAGGGGATGGATTTCCTTCTGCTCCTCTATCCACTGGAGAATAATACTGGAAACCGCTGCAATCCGGTTTAAAACTTCCCAACTGGAAAATCTCAATGTTGTAAACCCCACTGAGCTGAGATCTTGATCCCTTTCTGTATCTCGCTTCACTGCATCGGGGTCATCATGTGTAATCCCATCTACTTCGACGATCAGCAGCAATTCCTTGCACATGAAATCGGCGATATAGTTAAGTACAGGACGCTGTCGACGGAATTGGTAGCCTTTCATCTGTCTTCTGCTCAGGACGTATTTCCAAAGGCAGGCTTCACTTTTGGTCATTGATTTGCGAAGTCGATTGGCGAATGGCTGTAATTTGGCGTTGTAATGATAATTATTACTGGCTGAGGCTTTTTCCATGAGGGCGCGCGTTGTTAAGGTTTCAGTAAATTGAGCTTGGGGTTTAAGATAATGGATTTTTTCTGTTTTGAGAAATACGTCCACCCCCTAAATCCCCCACCGGCGGGGGACAGTCCTACTCATGTTTGTTGCAAAAAATGGGCCGTGTAAGAGCTACAAAAGTGGAGATCAATATTTCTGAGAAGCAAGTAATCGTCTTATAGTGATACTTGAAGTAGGAAACATAGCCTTTACAATCTTGTTTAAGGCACAGTTAAGAACTTTCCCCCGCCGGCGGCAGAGGTGATTGGTTCTAAAAATTTGAAATTTCACAGGCTACAATATCAATGTCAAACTCAATATCAATGTCAATTGATACTGCAAAATTCCACCTTTGGTGAGCAATTCAGCTGATTTCGTGGCATTGCCATTGCGATTGTCACTGAAATTGAATTTTTTTTGACCTTAACCATCTAGAACCAATCACCTCTGCGCCGCCGGGGGGCAGGGGGTGGAACTGCTTTTGAGTGGCACATTATTGGAGAAATTTTCCAAATATTTCTAAATCTCCACTCTAACCCTACTTTGCAGCCTACACCGAACGGAGAATTGAACAAATATCCACATAGTTATTTATCAGTAAAACTACCGTAACCATTCCAGTACACTGGGGTATACTGGTTATGAAGAATCTGAATATCATCCTCTTATCCTGCTTCACGGTGCTGTTGTATGGCACGAGTTGTTCATCACATCGATCTATTTCGATGCCAAATACAAGCAGTGTTAATTCATTAATGACTGAATACCACGTCCCAACGGTTGGGGTCAGTATCATCCAGAATGGAAAAATTAAACAGACAAAGCTATTTGGGAACCTTCCGTACCATTCACCGGCTCCAAACAATACCTTATTCAGCATAGCATCTCTTACAAAGCCGCTCACATCCACAATGGTGTTAATACTCGTGAGTCAGGGGAAATGGCAATTGGATGAACCCTTATATCACTACTGGGTTGATCCCGATGTAGCTGCCGACGAGCGTCATAAAAAACTTACAACACGGCACGTATTAAGTCACCAAACAGGCTTGCCCAATTGGAGAGGGCACGAGCCTGACGGGAAACTTTCTTTTGCTTTTGAACCAGGTACCCCGCTTACCTTTAACGCCTAGGTCGTCCTGGAAGCCAATCTGCTGGGCTATCCCCTCCACCAATGAGGCTGATTTGTGGCGACAGCAACTTCGATACTTTTTTTCTTCCGACCGTAATTAGGTACCGGGTGGAAAAAGCTTTCTTTCGGGAAGCAGGATTAGGAAAGTAGAGTAGAATTTATCCAATGCATCGCCATATTTGGATAGGTCATGCCGTCGTGTAAAGCGTAGATAAGTGTAACGAGATCTACTTTCTTATCAGTTTCATGCTAAAGTCGGGCGGAAACATATAATTGTAAATTTTGAACTTTTCCATTTTCAGTCAATCGGAATCAGTACCGAGCAACTATTCAACAAATAAAAGATTAGGCACACTGAATTTACCGTTTAGATATCTTCCATCCTCTCCTTTTCGGGTAATCCTGTATTACCACACCTTGAATTTGCTCAAAAAATGAAAGCACTTTCTCAACTATTCATTGATCGCTGTCGGTGAGGCCCGATCTGCGAAATTCAGTTGATGTAGACTCCATGGAGTGTTAGGGGAATAATCATAGGAAATAAATATTTAATAAAATTTTAACATTTGCAAACTTGCAAATAGCGCCCATTCTAGAGATATTGCAATCTCTATATATATACATATGAATTAGCAACAATAACATTTCTTCCCATTAATCCCATATTATGAACTCGAATCGCAATCTCTTATTCTAGAGTTTTTTGTCCACAACTTATTTTCTGTTTTTAGGTTACTTTATATTGCAACAGATTACTACTTTTCCCATTGAACATACATTTCTTTTGATAGATAGTTACGACTCAATCCAACAATCTGAGCATATTATTTGGTTAATTTTATTTAAACTACTATTGAGAATTCCAACATCTTAAGCAGTAATGGTGGTATAGTTTTTTTTTGCAATCGCATCTTTGTATCTCTAACCTGCTTGGATTATTTAAAATTCTTTTTAACTAAGTATTCATAAAATTCTCCAAAGATGAAAAGAGTTCTAACAGTAGTATGTGCCATATCGTTCGTGGGCTTCAATATTTCGGCCCTGGGACAAGCCAATATTTCCGATGAAATGCAAGGAATAGTTGTCCAAGCAGACAACGCAGAAGAAAATATTTTAAGCCTTGTGAATCAACTTTATGATAAGTTAAATAAAGCCATCAAAACTATAGATGACATTAGTCATAAAACGAGAAAAAAAATCAATGATGGGCAATATTTATCCCAAAACGACACCAGAGAATTCATAAAACAGGCTAAATTTATTTATAATACGTTCAATGATATTAACCAAGATAGATACCTTTATAAAAGAGGACTTAAAGGTGACGACGGAGGTATTACAGTAGCTGTCCAAAAGGCCAATAGCTTACTAAGTGAGAGGCAAGATATGCTACAGGAGAAAACCATGAGGAGAGCTCAACTTAATAAAAATTATGCAAATCTTTCGAACTTAGAAAAAAAAGAAACTGAGGCATTAGATGCGCAAATTTCAATTCTTAGCGGAACCGTAGACTTATTAGCAAGGTTTCAAGGAGAAATAAGTAGAGTTGAAAGAAATTATTTAAAAGTGGAAAAAGACGTTGATGAATTTTTTATGATGATCAATTTAAACACTGGAACAGCTCAAATTTTACTGGAACATCTACAAATATCCAATGAAATAGAAGG
>JAGQXH010000142.1 GCA_020436695.1 Lewinella sp.
CGCAGTCATAGGCATTCTCACCGGTTCGGTCGTAGGTCTGTACATCAATGATGACACTTTCAAGATCTTCATGGGGAGCATTGTGATCGCCGGATTGATCCTGATGGTCGTACAGGAACGTCGGGCCCTTCCGGCCACGCTGACGCAAAGTTATGGATTTGGAGCTGCATTCGGCTTGTTAGGAGGCTTCAGTACAATGATCGGTAATGCTGCCGGTCCGGTGATGGCGGTCTATTTGCTGGCCATCCATTTGCCCAAGAATACCTTTATCGGCACCGGTGCCTGGTTTTTCCTGCTGATCAATGTCATAAAAGTACCGCTGCATGTCCTGGTTTGGAAAACCATCTACTGGGAAAGCCTCAAGATCAGTCTATTAACCGCTCCCGCCATCATTCTCGGCATTGGGATCGGCATTGCCGTGATCAAAGTGATACCGGAACGGGAGTTCCGCTACTTCATCATCATAGTCACCTTCCTGACTGCGCTGCGATTATTCTGGTAGGAGAAGAAAAAAGATAGTTGTAAGCCAATGAATTAGAGACCGACACCAGGCCGCTCAACATTCATTGGCTTACCTCCGATTAGCAATATCCCAGGTCGTCATCGGTCTGAAACAGTTCTCTAACGATGGGTTTTTCGATTACCTTTTCGATCTTTTGCTTGGCGATCTCGGCCATATGCAGATTCTCGATCTTAGGTTTTTCGGCTCCGTTATCCCGCTCTTCGCGAGATAGTAATTTAGCTATCCAACTCATATTCACTGATGTTTTTGGGCGTAAATAGTGGTCGTCTACTTACTTGATCCTGTAATTAATATACGTGCGTAAAAAGCGTGTTATAAAGTTAATGATCGAACGCTTCAATTTGTTCCCGGATTGTACAGAAATCAAGTAATTTTTCATTTTTTTTTACGACGTGTAAACCACCCGACAGATCATTTTTTTCGCATTATCTGCAAAAATGATCCACCTACTTGAGCACAGTTCTTGGATAAATGCAGGAAAGCTTGTAGATTTGCCCCGCTTTTTGAGTGAAGGAACTTTCTAGCCACCCAAAAGCGTTATTGACAGCATAGGTTGAAAGTCAACATCAGGCTCCGCCTTACGACTTCCAACTATCGATTTTCCGGTCTCGTAGTACAACGGATAGTATACAGGTTTCCGGAGCCTGGGATCTAGGTTCGATTCCTAGCGAGACCACGGAAATGTATTGTTAGAAAATAATGCATTGAAAATCAACCCTTTAGATAGGGTTCGCAAGAAGCTACGTAAGCCATTTACGTGGCTTTTTGTGCTTTTGTTGGTCAATAGTTGGTCTTTTTTTTTCGAATTGAAAAAAGACCAACAACTTATGAGTTCGCAAATTTCGGTTTCAAATCATTAGATATCAGCTACTTATCTCTGCATCCTTCCTTATCACAAATGCCTCATAATTTTTTTAGGTTCGACTCCGTGCAGGATCGGAACCTTGATCCTGGATTTATTCTCTTCCCTAGTAACCCAACCAAAAATCTAAAGAGAGTTGGCGTGTCAAAAGATGCCATAAAAAGATGGGTTTTAACGAGCGTTTCCAAAAGCGACTGGACAGAGAGATCATACTCTCTGGATTTATGCTGTGGATCATACAGAACAGATCGATTCTAGGAGTAAAAGGCGACTAGGTTGAAAGTGGGCTACCGTAAAAAAAATTAGTTTTTCACCTTTTTTATCTGATTACAGGAATTTAGAAAACTTTTTTCAATTGGTTAGCTGTAAGCAGATCTGAGAAAATTGTGTGGTTACAAATAAGCTTCATAAATTCTTTTGTTTCACTTTAGAGGAGACTAGTTTATCGTAATCGCTTCGTTTTCCATTTGCCAATACTAAATCAATACATGTATATCTGTAATTCAGAGTAAGATATGGAAGGCATACCTCCAGTTTCCGTCGTAAGAGTTCATTAGCCCGTCCATCATGCATGATCATATTTCGATATGCACGAGCTTCAACTAAGATGTGATTCCAATGGTCAGCAAAACTCTGTTGAGAAGATCTCGACTTGTCTTTTTTCCAATTTATTCCTATTGATTTAACAAATGGGTTTTTAGAATGCTTAGTAGCAAGATGAGGACTTATTTGCGAGTATTCCCTCTTTCTGTACTGTTTCACTACTTCATCAGGGAATTCATTAACATCATACGCACTCATGTTTGATATCACGTTAACAAAATCTTGTACATAAAGAGACTGACAGATATGCTCATGTCGAAAAAGCAAAATATTCCGAACGGTTTCACAAACTAATCGCTCCTCGCCTTTGCTGGTGTTTATCACAGGAGTCGTATTTTCCAAATACTGCCATAGCTTTACGAGATCGGTGAAAATAATCCCTTTCCAAAACAAATCTTCAGTATAGAGTAAAGTGTGTTTTAATCTTTTATTAATCCCTTTCAGGTAACTTGAAGCATTGTCCTCAAGCAGTTTTGTATAAGACTTATCTAATTGAACATTAGGATAATTCGAGGAAAAACCTGAGCTAAATTTTTTAAAGTCTCGTGTAGCAAGGTATTCACTTCTGTCCGCTACTGCTTTCACACTTCTCGTTCTTCCATTAAGGTAATCCACAACCGATTGGAGTTGCTCATATATTTTTTCTCGAAAATCTCTCACATTAGAACTTATCTTACTTTGAATTAAACAAATCAAGAAGTTTTCATGATTCAAGAAATCATCAAGATACTCGTCCTTTGAAATTACTTTCTTTATCTTCAAAACAAGATCATGATTTGGATCAATGATCCGGGCACCATCATATAAAAAATCCACATTTACATCTTTCTCAAGCTCGACATTAAGAATTTTAACTACAAAAGTAATTTCAAAGGGATCACTTCTAAACCCATCCACGATTCCCGTGAACTGCTGAGCAAAAGTTCTACCATCTAAATACTCACGCATAACTCTTTCTCTATCTTCTTTATCTGGAATTTGATCTATATGTGAGGGAAATGGAAAGTGATGTAGATTCTTGGAAAAAATTGAATCAAACCTATTTTTAGCATCCCTTATTGAGAATCCATTGAATCGATAAATAGAAGCGAGGGTCACTGCAAAAAAATTTAAGGCGGGCTGATGCTTTCGCAATTTGTGTTTACAGCCCAAGAAGCCAATCAGTTTTTTAACCAAAGTTGAAATCTCATTTTGTAGCAACTCTCTCAAAATGACCTTCAGGACTTTTAGTTTTGAAGAAGACCTCTGCGATATAAACGCCTTGAGCTTAGATCTACTAACGAAGGCTTCATTTTGCATTTCCCGCAAAATCCTTGTTCGCTTTGCTTTCAGGCTTGCTAACTCAACCAAATCGAGGTCCATTACTGTCAAGGACTTAAGCAGATTCTCTAAATAAGGAAGGTATTTGCTTTTATTGAACTCAAGCTGATACACAATCGAATGCACAACATATGAAGGACAATTAAATCTAAACCTGGGAAGTTTTCCTAAATGGGAATTTGCTTGCGCAAAATAATTACAAAAATAGTTGACCTTTTCAGATATGATAGGATTTACATGTGTTATAGAACTTAAGTAAGGCATTTTTAAATATTAAAATCATAAACACTGCAAAAAAATCTAATTCTAACTATAGCTATTTTAGATTAAAATTAAGGCTTTTCAAATAAATTTATGTCGAATTTTTTCGAATCGAACTTCAAATAAGGCTTATTTAAGTCTTTGGAATCAAGATATAGTTCAATAATTTTCCGCTGTTGCCCTTCAGGAAGTGAATTGAACGCGTTTGGAGAAAAAAACACATTCTCACTATTAGTTAAAAAATGCCATGTTAAAGCAATTTCTTTTTCACGTTTTTGAAAAGAATCTATCTCCTCTAAGTACTTTATTCCTTTGGGTCGATCCTTAAATGAGGCCAGAACGACGATGGCCCTATTTTGAAGTGGAATCACAGTTGAAATGATATCGGAATACTCAAAGTTAGTATCCTCACTAATATTAATTTCTTCACCACTAAATAAATACGGTGGTGAAGTATACATCGTAGAAGTAAACTGTACTGAATGATCTACTGAATAGGATAGAAAGTGCAAACAATCAAAGTCACCAGTATTTAGAGCATTAATTAAGAAATCCCTTTGAGGTTTCATTTCCTCTACTGCTATTTTCGAGCCACTAATGTATTTCTCATAGCCCTCATCATCAATATCTGAATGCTTTTTTATTTCTTTTCTTAGTGACTCATCTGCCGAAATAAATAGCTTCACATCTTCTTTTTTTCGATGATAACTGATAGCAAATGCTCTAAAGGATAGTAGAAATTTGTGCTTTGCTGTATTTAAATCAATACCATTGGGACTGTTTTCGATTTCTTGAAAAATCTCCGTATCGTGCTTATTGCAGAATCCAAAAAAAGTTGATGCTTGCCTTTTCCCAATTGGTCGGAACACTGATTCATTGTTCACGTTCAATTCCAACTCTGTAAATGTGTAAACACTTTGGTTCCCATTAATTTCACTTTCAATTAATGATAAAGCACCATTCTGTTGAATACTGTGCGCATTTATAGGAGTTTCTTGACAGCCCTCCATGAAACATTCTTTTAATGTCTTTAACCTATTAATCTTCGATCTAAAAACCGAGTTTCGAATATTTCCCTCTCTACTCATCATTTATGGTTTAACAAAGCATCTATCTAAATGATAGTGCTCTCTATTACTACTGCACCTGCAATTAAATTTTGCCCTCATTCTTAATAAGAAAGAGCCTGGTAAACTCCTTGTAATTAAACCATTTCCAATAACTGTCCTGTAGGTGGTACAAGATGTTCACAACTACGTCCGGTGAATTATTTTTGGTGATTTTCCAATTTTATCATAAACTCATCATAATCAATTCCAACTTTTGTAAGCTCCCGACTGATATAACCTCTTAGCTTCCTTAAGTCTTCTAATATCATCTTTTCCCAAGCGTATATTTTCGAGAATTCCTCCTGCACCAACCACTCTCTTAATTCTGAGATAGATTGAGGATGTTCCTTGGCAATCTCTATCCTCAATTGCTTTAGCAGATCGTCTTCGTAACTTCTCAAATTCTTCTCCCATTCCTGCCGCCTCTTTTTCAAATCCTCGGATAAGTCTTGCTTTTTCTGCTCCAAATCCATCTTTAATTTCTGCTTCAATTGCTTGATATTCACTTGGAAGTTCCGCTCTTCTTCCTTCAAGTTCTCGGAGCAACTCCATTTCTTTTTCCGTATACTCTCTAATTCTTTGTTCTTCATTTCGGTAGTACTCTTCCAGTTGGCTTTCTTCTCTTGCAATTGATTCCATTTTTTCTCCAGCTGTGGTTGGATCTGTTCCCATCGCTGCAAGGTATAGTTCAAGTCGTTCAATCTCTGCCTGGCATTCTGGTTGGTAATTTCTTTCTGCTGTTTCAAGTTCTCTTCGCTTTCGGTGATATCTTGACTCCAGGCTAGAACGTCTTTCTCTAATTCTTTTTTCTTTTTCTCGTAATTCCCGAATTCTTGATTCAAGTGCTGATTCCTCCACACTAAATCGTCTTCGTATTCTGTCGTTGCTCTCGCTTCGTAATGCTTCGAACTCTCCCTTAACTCGTTCTGTATTTCCCTCAGTTCTTGCGAGCTCTGCAACAATTTTTCCTCTAGCGGAGCTAAATTCACTTGATTGAATAATTTTCCCAATTCCTCGTATAAGGTTTCCAAGTTGTGCTTTTCGGCATTCGTAAGATTCCTCTGCTTTAAGAAGTTTTCTTTGGAGTTTATCAATTGGTAAAACTCCCTCTCCATTTCGTGCGGGATTTGGAATGTATTGCTTTTTTTCGCGCTCATTATTGAAAATCCATTTTGTACGGTTAGTATGGGAAAAGCATTCTTCGATAGCTTCTGGTGAGTCCTTTGGGATACTGACTCGAACTGTATCAATTCCTAGTCGCTTAATTTTTGCTAACTTTTCAGGTGTGATATCATTGGTGGCTACCAACTCGATTAGTAAAATCGGCAATCCTTCTTTATCAAAAAAGGCTACGTCAGGTTGGATCAATAAATGCTTACCCTTTTCGGACTCAAAATCTATATCTTGCCCATACCTTATATTCCCATTCTCATCTTCGTAAAATTGCCGCTCATTCTTAACTGTAAATGCTTCAATAAACCAGGAACTTCTAATTTTATTTGGGCTTCCATCAACCCCACTTGGTGGATATTTGTAAAGGGTTGGTACTTTAATGCTTTTTAGCCTCTGGAGAATATCCTTTGCTAATTTATGTCGATAGGTTTCATCAGAATAAGTGCATTTTCGTTCTAGACTTACATCATCTGGAGCGTGAGCAAAATGTTGTTTTCTCTCTTCTCCTTTTTTAGCAATCATTGGAGCATCGCAACCCAGACAATAGTAACCTTTCTTACCGCTTTCGACGCTTTTCCAGCCGATGTACACAATTTTATCTTTTGTGTTTAGCGCGTAGACATTTTGATATTCCTTTGTTTTTTCCATTAACTAGAGGTTTAAAATTACTTTTACGGCAATTTACAACTTTAAGTTTCAAGTTATTGAAGAACAAACGCATAATTAGCGATGCCATTGATAATTTTTTTATAGTAGCTTCCGACTACCTATCCCCTACTTCATCGGAAACGGTATGACTAATTTGAACTCCAGGAAATCTATCCCTCTACTCGCTTTCGCCAACGACGAGGGTCGGTCGTTGCACCAACTAGATGAAGAACAAAGAACATTAAAACGTATTCTTGAACCAGTTTGAAAAGAAGGGAAATGTGAATTAATGGTATTTCCGGCCACAACAGCCGAAGATGTGGTCGAAGGCTTTCTAGAATTCCCACATCGCGTTAGTCTTTTTTATGATGGCGTTCATTTTGGGACCGCTGCCATTTTTTTTCAAACCCAAGAACCAGTTAAAAAGCAGCAGTAAAATCGTAGCACACTGTTTCACCTCAAAATTCATCGATCAATAATGAGCATTGGCCCTATCTTTATTTTTAACTTCTACTCAGTAGAAAACAGCCTGGTGCATCATGAAATCGGCCAATGCATTCGCGCCGATCGTGACTAACAGAAAATCGAGAAGATTGGGCATTCTTTAACTTTAACAGAAAATGGTCCATTTGTCCGCATTGCACGACGGTGAAGATAATAGCAGATCTTCTTTTTGGTTAGGTATTCAAAGCTATAAATCATCAGATAAAAATGGATAAAATAGGTAATTGTTTGAAAATCAATAAAAAATAAAAACCAAATGTTAGTCCATTGTTGGTCTTCACCTAAATTAAATCGATATAATCTTTTGATTAATAAGTGCTTATGAGATTTATTTCAATTCCTAGCGAGACCACCGAAGTTAAAACTTTATGTTTCTCAAAAAGCCTTGACGGTCAGCTGTCAAGGCTTTTTTCTTTATAGCTACAAAATAGTAGGAAGTACGTGAATATTTTTCTACAATGGGATGCTATACCCCTTCTGTCTTAAAAGATAGTTCAGCCTGATTGATAGTGCTGTTTCTATACTCTTCGAATCTTCCCTGATACTAAAAATTGCACCAAGGATTATGAAAAGCGTAATGCCAATTATCAATAACGCGAAAACCTTTATTTGTTCTACTTCCAGCTCTTTCCAGCCTAATAACATTGGAACCAACGGCATACCGTACATGAAAAAACTTGGAAAGAACAGATTGGCATATTTGCTATATATTGTAATGCGCTTTTCGTCCTCAAAGTACTTAAATTCATGTATTTGCCTTGGTGCTAATTTATCTCGGGGCACTTCAAAGATCAGGTGATTTTCAGCCACAACTTTCACAGGGAATGACTGCTGATTGGCTAATGGAATCTCACTCATTAATTTATTCAAGCCGTCGAGTAGTGTAAATTCTTTTAAATCAGCAACTATTGCTCTATTTATTGAAAATAATTTCATTGATTGATCTTAGCGTTCTGCGTTTCTTCTCCTGTCTGTTTTTTATTTCAGCTGTAAGAAATACATATCCTAACAAAACCTATGCATATCCCGGTGCCTGTAGTTTACTAGAACGCTCGCCGGAGGTTATAGTTCCGGCGTAATATCAATCAAATACATCAACCCATTAAGAAAATTATTTAGCTTCCAGCAAAACCTTCATCATTAACACAAAAGCTTCCACATGGGAAGCCTTTTGCATACTCACAATGACTAACGCATCAATTACACCTGGCCGGCACCTCTTCCACATTGCTCTGCGTCTCCATAAATTTATCCAACACCGTATAGCCGCGCAGGGTGAACACCACAGAATTGGCCTCTACCTTATTGATCACTCCGTTAAAACGGGTAAACTGAAAAAGCGACCGGATCTGCTTCCCGCTCAATGCTTTACCGTCTTCATCGATACCGGAGAGCCGGACGCGTTGCACAAAATCCACCCGGACATTTTCGTAGAATTGATAAGCGTCGTACACCAGCGAAGCCTTCTTGGCCGGCACCACGATCGACCGCTTGGAGAAATAGGTTTTGGCCTGGGTCACATCTTCGGAATGATGCTTGGAGGTTTCCGTAGTTACGGACTGGCTCCAGTCGAAAGAGGTACTTACCGAAGCATCATAGATAGCGCCGGTTCCGAAAAATTTAGCATCGAAGGCCACTCCTATCGTAGCGCTTACACTTTGTGAAGAACTGTTATTTATCGAAATGCTTTCGGCCCAACCGAAGGTATTGGTCCGCACTTCACTAAAGTCGGCGCCTACTTCCTGGGTGAGGTCACCGCTGCCGCAGTTTCTTAGGGTGCTATTAAAACTGAATCCGGTCTTAGCCTTAGGTAATACCGGAGTGATGATATCACTGGCGATGGGCTGTACCGTCCAACTGATATCTTTGGCGATAGGACGCCAGTAGATCGGTTCTCCCGTTGGATGATCGAACGTCAGTCCGATACCGGCAGCTGCTTTAACTACTTTTCCCTCGAAATTCTTCAGTACATAAACCCCTTCCCGGATCTTTTGGAGCTTGAATTTGTAATCATTGGACAGATTGTACCCCAGCGATGCCTTGCTCAGGGAGTTTCTCGGAGCATTATGAATGGCTAAACCTCCGCTGCCTAACGTAACAATTAGGGCCGACTGAAGGAGCTCGCCGGTTTTTTCGATCCTGATGTAGAAGGTATTGGATGCTCCTGGCACCGGATGGAAATTGAAAACGTCGTTGGGCTGTTCGCCGGCAAATGTAGTATTAGTACCCACCGTAATGATGTTGCCGTAGTTCGGATCCGGATTAAAGCGCATACATTGAGTGAGGGGAGTCCCGTCCGATTTTACTTTTTGCAAATAGTAAGCAGTACCTGAATTCAGCTCGATCTCAGCCGATTCATTGGTCTCCGGCAGATTGGCAGGCAGAAGAGTTTGCGGACTGGGGCCAGGCAGGAAAGATACTGTGCCCAGACTGAGGTCCGACACGATAGTCTTTCCCTCCTGGTCGGTCAGTGTAACGCTGACCGGAACGCCATCCGTCAATTCTTTCTTAGCACCGGCGCTCAGTTCATCGACCGGGAGTTTGATCTGTCCCATAAAGGAGAATTCATTCAGATCGACGGTTTTTGAAAACTTACCACTGGGGGCTTCTATATTTACCACTGCTTTGGCCGGCATATATCCCTTCCGGGCAATTTCCCGCGCATTGAGTAACAGGCCGATCTCACCGGCATAAGTATCAAGCTCATCCACTGATATGCCGCTACCGACTTCAACTTCCCCTCCTACTCCCGGCGGTGGGGGCACAGTTATATCTTCTTTCTGACAGGCAAATAAACTGATCAAAAGACCTAGTGTAATTAATGTTTTACGCAAGTTGTTTTGAGGTGTCATACGCTAATTTCAGGTTAGTTTGTGTTTGAAAAGGAGGCGGGAAACTGTTCGACCAATACCGCCTGAATGGTGTTGCGAAACTAGCTGGTAACGAACCTGAATAGCAAAAAAGAGAGGGAGACAAATGGTATACTGAGGTGAAAATAGGCGGT
Source organism: Lewinella sp. (assembly GCA_020436695.1). Taxonomy (GTDB): domain Bacteria; phylum Bacteroidota; class Bacteroidia; order Chitinophagales; family Saprospiraceae; genus Flavilitoribacter. Next base: position 10,008 of record JAGQXH010000142.1, read on the forward strand.
TAGCGCTCGTCAGGAGCACAGGAAATTAATTTTCGCCTACTTAATCCGAAGTTATCTTTGTGGACAAGACACTAGATATCCAGAATGGCAGTTTCGAGCGAATCCTGGGTAGCGAGGCCCATTTTCTTACGGAGCCGCTGACGGGCTTTTTTGATGCCGGGAATGGAAATGTTGAGAATACTGGCAATTTCCTTGGAGGAAAGATTCATCCGGATAAAGGCCATCAAACGATATTCGTTGGGCGTGATATCCGGGTATAGGCGCGCCACTCGGACGTTAAAGTCCTTGTGCACGGCTTCAAATCGAAGCGCGAAATTTTCCCAGGCAGAGTCATCATTCAGATCGGCATTAATGGTACGAATGAGCTGCTGATACCCCTGCGCACCACGTTCCTGTTCCTTCAGGGCCCTGGCCTTGACTTTCAGATTTTCCAAAGTCTCGTTCTTTCTGGCCAGATTAAGGGCATGCGTCGTAAGTTCTTTCTTTTTAAAAGCCAATTCGGTATTTAGGTGCTCTTTTTCCAAAGCATGCCGTTTCATTCTTTGTTGCCAGCCATAGATACCGAGCCCCAAGATGATGACCATAAATCCAAGCCCAACCCCCAGCAGCGTATTTTGCAGGTTGCTCACTTCGGCCTCGCTTTCCAGCAGGGCAATCTCTTTTTGTTGCAGATCGATTTCCTGTTCCTTTTTTTCCGTATCGAAAATAGTGCGCAACTCTTCGATCTGCTGCGATTGGGTTTTGTTAAACAATGAATCGGTAAGGGTTGCAAAATGTTGATGATCGATGAGTGCCTGTCGGTAATATCCCTGCGCTTCGTATACCAGAGAACGGTTTTGATAGGCTTCCTGCAGGCCTTCCAAAGAGTGCAGGCTATCGGCCAACACTATGACCCGGTCAAAATACTGGATAGCCCGGTCTGCCTGTCGCATTTCCTGATATACCTTACCCAACTGGTTCAAGGCTTCCATAGCCTTAAAACGATTGCCGCTTGATTCCGCCAATTTTAAACTAAGTTGCAAATGCCGGAGTGCCAGTTCATACTCCTGTCGTGCGGCGTAAGTCTTGCCCAGGTTTTCCAGTGAAGAAGCCTCCAGGTTTGTATTTTTCATTTCCCGCGAAAGAACAATGCTTCGGCTGAGATAGTCTATAGCGTTGTCATATTGCCCCAGATAGAAGTAGCTTACACCAATATCATTCCACGTTTGGGCAATGAATACTTTATCATTGTGTTTCTCGTAAATGGGCAATGCCTCCAGGTTGTATTCAATGCATTTTTCGAAATTTTCCAGATGAGCTTCAATTCCCCCCAGCAGGTTATAGGCATCGGCCAGACGTATCGGTTCCGGTAACCGTTTCAAAAGATCAATGACTTTCAGCACTTCCGTGAGGGCGATCCTAAAATTACCCTGGTTTACATGGATAGACCCCATAATCTGAATAGCCAGCGCCAGATGGAGTGAATCCTGTATGCTGGTGTAATACGCTACATTAGCACTTAAACGTTCCAAAGCCTGATCATAATTACCACGGTCATAGTCTACTATAGCCAACCCATGTCTGACCATCGCCTGAGCAGGCAGCAACTTCAGTTCCTGGTATATGTTCAGGGCTCTCTGGTAGTAGAACAGGGTCGAATCCGCGACGTTCGTATTGTTGAACATAACGCCCAGGTCATAATTAGCCATAGCTATACCCTTGGGATCATCGATCATTTGGGAAAGCCGGAGTTCTGCGTTGGCGTATTCTGCTGCTTTTTCCAGGTCATTGTACAGATAGGCATTAAACAACTGATGCAGGGTTTTGACTTTTGTCGTGTCATCCGGCTGTACCTCATACAAATGAAGCAAGCTATCCACGGACGAGGTCGACTGACCAGATGCGAACCCAGCCAAGGACGAGAGTATGATGATGATGATAAAATAATTACCAAACCGTTTCATACCAGTACTGTTGATAATGTCCGAGGGGAAGGAGAACAAAATTTGTTTTACACAACGCTACTGAGGCCACTGTTATTTGATCCGAATTTGTCTAACGTTCACCAATCTCCGGAATAGATCATTTCTGCATAAGGTATCAGAATACCGAATCCTTTCCGCACAAAATAATCCCGAAGTTCGCCGAATGACAGATCGGAAGCCACCAGTACAAAATCTCCCCCCCAGGCACCGAGCGATTTTACCGTGGCCGGAAGGTCCGGAAAAAGGCGAGTCTTCACCGTTATAATATCAATGCTTTGACTAACCAGCCTTTCGTGTTCTTCCATGATCTGCCGGAAAGTCTTAAGCTCAGTAGCAATAGTCGCCTGTTCGCTTAAAGCGGAGATGCGATGGATCAGTTGCGGATCGTGCGGCTGTTTTGCCCGATAATGCGCAATACCTTCGCGGCTATTTTGCTTTTGTTCTAGAAATAAGAAATGTAATTGCCCGGCAAAAGGAGGATGAAAAGCAGCCGTTGTTACTTTCGGCTGACCATTCGTGAGTTGGTAAAAGACGGGGCCTGAAGCACGGGCACAAGCCAGGTCATAGCCCGAACCACCGAATGACCCGGCCAGCAAGGCATACGGATCGACCTGCCACCATTGCGCCAGATTGGAGATCAGGGTGGAACTGGTGCCCAGGCCCCAGTTTCGGGGAAATTCCAGAAACGTGGAGACCCGGAAAGTAGCCGGTAGTTGTGCCTCCCACAGATCAGGCCGTATTGCATGTGCGCAGCGCAGGATCTGCTCCAACCTGGAGCCGGTTTCGATATCGCTACCTTCCAGAAACTCGCCGGAAGGCAGGGCAAAGTGCCCCAAAAACCAGCGATCGCCCTGTTCGCTGTAACTGGACCATTCCAGGATATTGTGTGCCGCTTCGGTTCGCTCCACCCGCATGCGTTGCCCCTGACGGGTAGGCACAGCCAAAGCGCGGGCACCGTCCAGCACAAAATATTCTCCCGTAATGAGGAGTTTGCCGTGGCTGTAAAATTCCAAGTTCGGTCAGGTTTTATTAAGCTGCAGGAAGTCGCGGACAGCCGTGAAGGAAACTACTTTGTCTGCGAAGTACTGGATAGCCTTATCGATCTGTTCCACATCCGCTTCCAGATGATTGAGGATATTCATTAGATGCATTTTCATATGCCCTTGCTGGATACCGGTAGTCACTAGCGAACGCACGGCTGCGAAATTCTGCGCCAGTCCGGTAGCCGCAATGATCTGCATAAGCTCTTGCGCCGAAGGAAGCCCCAATATCTCCAGAGATCTTCTGGCCAAAGGGTGCAGCCTGGTAAGGCCGCCCACTGTACCCAGCGCCAGTGGAATATCCAGCCAAAAGCGGAACTGCCCGTCTTTGATCTCGCACTGACTAAGACTGCGGTATTGCCCGTCGCGGGCCGCATAAGCGTGCCCACCGGCCTCCACCGCCCGGAAATCATTGGCCGTAGCCACTACCACTGCGTCAATTCCATTGAAAATGCCTTTGTTGTGAGTTACTGCCCGATATGGATCGATTCGGGCGATACGTACTGCCCGGGCAAAACGCTCGGCAAAAGTGGTCGCATCCATACCCGGGCCGGCACCTTTCAGGGTTTCTACCGGGCAGCTTACTTCTGCTCTTACCAGACAATTGGGCGTGTAATTGGACAATATGGCCATAATGATCTCCAGATCACGTTCTTCGTCTGTAAACGCCGGGTGCGTCTCCACAAAGGACTGCAGGCTATCACCGAACT
>JAGQXH010000143.1 GCA_020436695.1 Lewinella sp.
TGCCGATGAATCCGATCCTTCCGGGATAAAGATCAGTACTCCGGAAGCAGATAGTGTTATCATTTTAGTGCAGGGAATGGGCGACCTACAAAGTGGAGCGGTCGATTTTATCGCCGATTTTCCGAAAGTGATCCTCCCCGATGAAAGTTTTGAATTTACCTATAAGGATCATTTCTATCGTTTGTTCGCCAGAGGAGAAAAAGAGCAGATTGGCGGTCAGTGGTATACTACCAGAAATTATGAATTGTTTCTGGAGCGTGATCAAGAAGAGCGGATCACTCTGTTATCTTCCTTCCCTTATTTCGATGACAGTGAGATCGTGCTTCTTTTTATCGGGGATATTGATCAGGATGGCGGGATCGATCTGATCATCGACAATTCACCGAAGTATAATTCGTTTTCGCCTACTCTTTATCTTTCAGGTTTCGTTGAAGGAGATGTATTGGTAAAGCCGGTTGGTATGAGCCATTTTTTTGGTTGTTGATTTATCTGTGTATGCCGATCTCTCGGCACCAATAGCATCCTAACCATAATATTGTATATTAGCCACTCAAACCACCGTCCATGGATCAGCGATCAGCACACAAGAAAAGGATCAGTAGATTTTGGTCACCTGGCCTGTTGGCAGGGTTAATTATTTGTGTAGGGGCTTGGACTTTCCAAGGCTGCAAAGAAACCAATACCGAAAGTGAGCCTCCTCCCGTTACTGCAGGTGCAACTGTCCCGGCAGACGAGGTTGTTGACGGCGTCCATGTGCCTACCGGGCTGAAAGTCGCAGAAGGCTTCGACATTGTACGCGTGCAGTGCACCGCCTGCCACAGCGGTAAACTCGTTGCCCAGAACCGGGCTACCCGCGATGGTTGGGAAGAGATGATCCGCTGGATGCAAAAAACACAGGGCCTGTGGCCGCTGGGCGAGAATGAGCCTATTATTCTGGACTACCTGGCGGATAATTACGGACCGGAAGATACCGGGCGTCGCGCCAATCTGGAAAATGTGGAATGGTATATTCTTGATCTGGACTAATCTTTTGATGTTGTAATGCTATAATTTTATGATGTTGTGATGTGGTCTTGTGCACTAGACGAGGATGGGATCATTGCACCACGAGATCTTATTGATGTTGAGATGCTGTAATGTTATGATTCTGTGATGTGGTCTTATGCACCGGACAGGGATTGTATCATTGCATCACGAGATCTTATTGATGTTGAATTGAACAACCGCGAGTATTGCCATCAATTTTCTACTGCACATGATTAATCACAACATTTCAACATCACAGGATCACAACATCAATCAAACCTGTTTGAAATTCTCGAGGTAGGATAAAAAAGCCTGCTTATACATACTTCCGATCGGGATCTCTTCGCCCATGATCTGCACGTGGTTTTTGCCGAAAGCTTCCAACTTATCCATGGCAATGATGTAGGACTTATGGATGCGGAAAAAGCGGGGGTGGGGGAGCGCTTCCTCCATTTTGCCGATCGTCTGCATCGTCATAATGCGGCGATCTGCACAGTAGAGGCGGGAATAATCCTTCATGCCGGCGATGTAGTAGATCTCATCGAGCTTTACTCTCACCATTTTGTATTCTGAGCGAATGAGCACAAAATCCTGAGTACTGCCATCTTCTGAGCCGGATCCATCCTGTTCCGGTGGCTGATGACGGAGCTGGTATTGCTGCTGAGCGCGTTCTACGGCTACCTGGAAACGAGAAAAATCAATGGGTTTCAGCAGATAGTCCAGTACATCCAGTTCATAGCCTTTTAGAGCGTATTCATCGTAGGCAGTGGTCATGATGACCATCGGTCGTTCCTTCATCGCTTCCAGCAACTGGATCCCCGAGAACTCTTCCATTTGAATATCCAGGAAGAGAAGATCAACCGGTGTTTTGCGCAGGAAATTGATCGCATCGAAAGCATTATCAAAATCGGCTACCAACTCCAGGAAGGGTATACGCTCTATATATTTCCGCATTTTCACCAAAGCCAGCGGCTCATCGTCAACAGCAATACATCTGATCTTCATCGTTGCTAATTTTTAACCAGTTCCAGTAGCGGTTTTTCGGGTGTCGGTATCTCCCCACTACGTTGAGCCCGTTGTGGGATCATCAACTGAACCGTATACTGATCTTCAGTTTGGTTGACCGACAGGTCGTAATCCTGACCGTAGATCAGTTCCAACCGGCGGCGTACGTTCTGCAATCCAACTCCGGAGGGCACCTCGTACGGCACCTGTCGGGTACGGAGCCGGTTAACCACCCTGAGCAGATAGCGGTCAGAATGGATCTGAATGTTAACGATGATCCCGGGAGAAGGCCCCTGCATACTACCATGTTTGAAGGTGTTCTCCACAAAGGGAAGGAACAACATGGCCGGCACCAAATGTCCCCGCGGATCCCCCTCGACCTCAAAGTCGATAAAATCCGCTTGCTTCAGACGTAGTCGATGCAGGTCAATAAAGTTCTGCAGACATTCGATCTCCTTTTCCAGCGGTACCTGTTCGGCATTGGCATCGAACAACATATAGCGCATAATGCCCGACAGTTTTACAATGCTTTCGCTGGCTCTGGCCTGATCTTCAAAAACCAGGGTATCAATGTTGTTGAGCGTATTGAACAGAAAATGGGGATTGATCTGCGCCCGCAGCAGGGCCAGTTCACTTTTCAGATGTTGCTTTTCCATTTCCTGCTGGTCTTCTTTATTGCGTTGCCAGATGCGGTACAACTTCAGGGCTGCGAAAGGGAACGCTATGTAGTACAGACCGATACCAACCTGTATCATGCCCGGTCCATGAAGCCAGGATTCCGGGACCGAGTTAGGATAAACCACCGGAATGATGGTATAATAGAATACGGTCCAGGCCAATATGGTAATGACTACTGCCGAGAGTAAGAAAAAAATACCGGCGGCCCAGTATCGCTTCTTCAGCAGGAATTTTTCAACGATCACATAGTACGTAAAGTAAGTCGCCAGCATATCGCAGGGCAACTGACGTACCAGGATATAGCCGAACAATTCCGGCTTGCCCCGGGTAACTTCGATGAAGTAGTACAGCAATATGACCGCTGCCCAAAACAACAGGTGACGGCCAATACTTTTCTGGGTTGGGCTCAGGGATAGCATTTTCACGCCTGAATGATATTTAATTGACGTGAAATTACATTATTCCGGGCAGTATGGGTAGGAACAATCTACCAACTGGAAGGGGATGGCTACGAATTTAGATTATTGAAATAGTTGTCAGTTACCCGGTGGTCAGTGGTCAGTTTGTTCTGCTATTGCCAAAATCAAAAGAATTACTCCTGTTTGGGGGAGATGTCTGGCACTTCCAAAGTGCCTGACACCTGGCCGGGCTGACTAAATAAAATCTAAGCCCTGATCTCTTGCTCTTCAACCTGCGGGATCCGGATCACCACATTCCCCTTCTTATGCCCCTTATCCACATACCGGTGAGCTTCAGCAGTTTCTTCCAGTGTATAGGTCCGGTCGATGACGGCACGTAGTTTGCCGGTTTCGATCAGATCTTTTAAAAAGAGCAGTGCCGACTGATCTTCCTCTACAACACCAGCCACCACCTTTTTACCACCTATAATGGAGGTCCACATTGCCTGGAAAAATTCTGTCAGTCCGGCCGATGCTGCCAGGAAAAGGCCATCTTCCTTCAATGATCCTTTACTTTGGGCGAAGGACAGTTTGCCGATGCTGTCAAAAATGAGATCATAGGTCTCTCCACTCTGGGTAAAATCTTCCCGGGTGTAATCGATCATTTTATCGGCGCCCAGGGAGCGGACTAGTTCGGCATTGGCGCCACTGTTGATGGCCGTTACTTCTGCTCCAAAGTGTTTGGCCAGTTGAATGGCGGCGGTACCCAGGCTACCGGAAGCGCCGTTTATCAATATCTTTTGCCCGGGCTGAATGTTAGCTTTGTCCCTAAGAAAATGCAAAGCTGCCGTAGCCCCAAAAGGAATAACTGCGGCTCCTTCGAAGGTAATATTGGCCGGTTTGTGGGCAATGGGACCATCTTCCGGCAGGGTAATATATTCGGCATTCGTACCCAGATTAAAACCGGCAGCTCCGAATACTTCATCTCCGGGCCGGAAGCGTGTTACTCCCTGACCAACGGCTTCTATTACACCGGCAAATTCATTGCCGAGTATAGAGGCTTTCGGCCGGCTGAAGCCGTAAAAGAACCGGACGAGAAAGGGATCGGCACGGCGAATGCGGCTGTCGCCGGAAGAAACGGAACTGGCGCGAATTTTGATCAGTACCTCGTGGTCTTTAGGAGTCGGTTTGGCTACTTCCTGTAATTGTAAAACGTCGGGTGATCCATAGCGGGTGACAACAATAGCTTTCATGATATTAATTTTTGTGGTTGAGAATTGCATTTGTACGATTCAGCTACCTTGCAGATCAGGGCCGATCAGATATACTGCCAGTAGGGGCATACCCAGATCACGTACTTTGCGCAACAGTCCGTGCAGGGCCGCCTGGTCGATTACCGGACCAGTTAATACGGTTTCGCCATCGTCGACGAGATTCACCTTCATAGGCGCAAACCATTCCGACCACTGTGGACTAAGGTGTCCTTGTAGCCTGATCCGGTAGATCATTGCCTGGTCGCCGAAGCGGGAAAGTATCATCTTATTAGCCATTGCACTGTACTTGATTGGTTACGGAATGTACAGGCAAAGGTATCGGCAGAAAGGTATTGGTGTAAACCTACTAAAGTACTGTTTTTGGGTATTGGGGGCCTGGTTGGTTGGTGCTGGGCGGGATATACGAGAGTGTTCATGTGTTCGTGTTTTGATGTGCTCACGAGTCAAGTAAAATATTGAAAATCAAAATTTTACTCTCGATACACCTAGAAGGAAACACAGTTGACTGGACACTCCCGATATATCAGCTAGTATCAGGGACTGTGTGTTGTGAACTCACTCCTCACCTCTCACTCCTATTCAATAAGTCCCAGCTCCCGGCCTCTGGCGACAGCCTCCGTTCGCCGTTGCACCTCCAGCTTGCCGAAAATATTGCGGTTATGCCCTTTTACGGTACTTAGCGCCAGAAAGAGCTTCCGGCTGATCTCCTGATTGGAAAGACCGTTGGCTATCAATTGTAGTATTTCCAGCTCCCGGTCACTTAAAGGCTCTATCAGTGCCTGAACTAGTGTAGTTTTTGCCGAAAGGGAGGTGGGCGAGAAGGAAGGAGTGAACAACTCCTGTCCTGAAGCTTTCAAAAGCCGGTTCGTATAATCCGGAAGGATGCCGAGGCGGGCAGCTTCCGACAGGAGGCGCAGCATAGGAGGACCTTCCGAAATGAAAGTTTGCACATATTCTTCGGGGGCGGCCAGTGTCAGGGCCTTTTTCAAAGGTGGCATGGCTGCTGCCAGATCTGATTGCGCCTCATGGGTCAGTGCCCGCAGGATGAGAATATGGATCACACTTCCGATCCGTTCACCCTGCTCAGCTGCAGATTGGAGTCGCTCCAGTAGCGTTTGCGCTTCCTGTAAACGTTGAACACTTCCTTCCGATCGATAGGTCGCCAATAGAATGCGCACCAGGGTAAGATGCTCAAATTCTTTCAGATAGTGCAGTGGATCATCGGCCGATAAGTCCTGCTCACGAACCCAGTTATGAGCCAGTGACAGTCGTCCTTGCTTCACCCAGATCTGCGCTTTTCGGGCGGAAATGGGGTGCGTCAGCGGTATGGGGGTCGGATAGTAAAGACGCCCGGCCTGATCCAGTAATTCGAGTGCGGTATCCCATTCTCCCCGGGCTTCCTCTAAATGGGCCTTAGCGATCCGTAAACGGCAGGGCCAGTCAGGCAGGGCGAGCTGAGGCCCCATCTCTTCACTGGTTTGGACCAGTTGCGTGGCCTTTTCGGTTTCTCCTCGTTCGAGCGAGAGCTTTCCCAGCCCCAGATAAAGATCGGCTGTACCTCTGATGTGCTGCAGTCCTTTTTTGTTTACCAGATCGAGCACCTGTTCGTAAGTACGTATGGCATCCCGAAGTCGCCCCTGTGCAATGCGTATGTCGGCCAGGCCATAAGTACCGCTAATGGCAAATTCCATGCTTCCGGCCCGCTCAAAATCATGCATGGCCTCGGTGAGTGCCCGGTGTGCTGTTTCCAAATCGCCAATGCTCCAGGAAGCCAGGCCAAGCAGGGCCGCAGCCGGCCCGCGCTGAACGTAATCCTCCTTTCCATAGAGATCGAGTGCATAGCGTGCATGTTGCAGCGTAAACGGGATATCTCCATGTGCCAGTGCCAGGTAGGCCCGGGCACTGGCAAGGGAAGCGGAGAGAAATTTAAATTGTGCCGGATCCGCTACTACAATATGCTCCGGTGCATTACCGACATTTTCTGCGGACGATATCTGATCCAGCAGTTCCTGAGACTGTGCAATATTGATGGCACCTGCTTCCAGTTCACCCCGGTTCAGATAAGCCCATGCCGCTGCCCCCAGCAGGACGGGGCGGTTGGCAGTTATTGCAGTAGGGATCTTTTCAAACCAGATTAACCAGAGATCGGCCTGGAACTGGGCATCCATTGCCGGCCAGACCTGTTCGATCATATCTGCGGCCCATGCGACATCTTCACTGGCCAGGGCGTGTTGAACGGCTTCCGGCATTGAGTCGTTTTCGGCATACCATTTTCCGGCCCGGCGGTGAAAAAGAGGAAGCTGCGAGGCCTGCTCGCGAGCGGCATGAGCCCGAAGCATTTCGGAGAACAAATGATGATATCGATACCACTGCCGCTGATCATCCAGCGGGATAATGAAGAGATTTTCGCGCTCCAGATCAGCCAGTAGTGCATCTCCATCCGTTCGCCCGGTAACTGCATTACACAAAGGACCGCATAATCGATTCAGGATGGCTGTTTGTATGAGGAACGAACGTACTTCTTCAGGCTGTCCCAGCAATACTTCTTCCACCAGATAATCCAGGATAAAGCGATGGCTACCGGTAAAGGCGCTTATAAATTGACTGGTATCCGACCTCCCCTGCATGGAGAGCGCAGCCATTTGCAGACCGGCGATCCAGCCTTCGGTGCGGACTTCGAGGGCAGCTACATCCTCAGCGGAAAGTTGAAGCCCCATTGCATGATTCAGGAACTCGGCCGCCTCGACCGCCGTAAATCGCAGATCGGCCGCCCGGAATTCGGTCAGTTGTCCGCGTACCCGCAATCGCGAGAGCGGCAGGACCGGATCTTCGCGCGTAGTGATGATCAGGTGTAATTGCGGTGGGAGATGGTCCAGTAAATAGGCGAGCGCCTCGTTGACCGCCCGGCTGTCGATGAGGTGGTAGTCATCCAGCACCAGGATCATTCTTTCCTGCAATAGAGTCAGTTCATTGATCAGCATAGCCAATAGCTGATCGGTAGGTGGCGGCTGAGGGGATTGAACCAGCCCGAGGATATTTTCACCGATATGTTCCTGAACGGATTGCAGCGCTGCTATAAAATACGAGAGAAAGCGGGACAGATTGCTGTCCGCCTCTTCCAGCGAGAGCCAGGCCAGTGGTTGCTGACCGGCCGCAGCCCATTCACTTATCAAAGTGGTCTTCCCAAATCCGGCCGGAGCGCAGATCAGACTGAGTTTTCCGTTCAGGCCCTGCTGCAGGCGGTCGGTAAGTCGGGATCGTTGAACGGCTCCCGGGCGGTGAGGTGGTACAAATAGCTTGGTAGCCAGAAAAGGCCGGGGGCGGTTGTCTTTCTTTGCCGGCGCAGTTGTCTTGTTGGTATCAGTGGATTTATCCGGTTCTGTTTTACCCTTAATATTTGCTGCCTCGGGTACGACCAATCCCTCATTCGCTATGGCATATACGTCTACCGGCCTTTCCACATTTTTTAAATGGAAAGTCTTGAGTCGGATGGTCCTGATATCCGGCTGATTTTTGATGTCATCGTATACTTTATCGGAAACGAACACACTGCCGGCTACTGCCAGCGATTCAATCCGGGAGGCCACATTCACACTATCTCCGATGATCTCCTCATCACTATAGATGATATCGCCGCTATGGATACCGATGCGAACCGGAATAACCGGAGTATCCCGAAAACCCTTTTGCATCTCTATGCCGCAATGTACCGCATCCAGAGCACTGTCGAATATACTCAGGGTGCCGTCACCATAATATTGTAAAACCCGGCCGTTGTATTTTTCGGTAGCAGCATTAAAGATACGCCGGTGTTTATCCCGATACTGAACCGCAAGCTGTTCATCCTGCTGCATGAGGGCGGTATATCCCTGAATATCGGTAAACATGATGGCGGCTAACTGACGGGAGCGGAGCATAAGACTTGGTTGAGCCCGCTAACATAATGATAATTGGTGGAAATGAAAAGTAACTATAAATTTGTTATTTTGTTATTTATCAATAATTTGTTGTGTATTTATTGCATCTGCACAGACCTTGGTCATTTTTCTTTTCTAATGGCCAGAATTCCTTCACCTGGAATTCAAGCCAAATGACCGTGGATATAGACGTCCGTACCCACCGCTGTCAGCCTTGTGATCGTCGACGAAATTGAGTAATAAAAAATTCCACTGATTGAGGCCAGATCCACTGAAAGCCGTCAGACCTGTTCGATCATCTCCCTCGCCGCAGCAATAGCCGCCTCCAGCCCATTGGGGGCCTTACCTCCCGCCGTAGCAAAATGCGGCTGACCACCACCGCCACCTTTAATATGGGGCGTGATCAGACGGATCATCTGACCGGCATTTAATTTGCCGCTGCCCGCCACATCGCGATTGATGATTACGGTGAGCAGGGCTTTACCATTAGCTTCCGCACCAAGTACGGCTACCAGATTATCTACTTCCTGATCCAGTTGAAATGCGAGGTTTTTGATGGCTCCGCTATCGCTAAGAGGCAGTTTAGCACCAATGAATTTTACTCCGTTAATACTTTCTGCTTTTTGGATCAGCTGGTCTTTTAATGCACCGGCCTGAGCATTCAGCATTTTTTCGATCTCCTTCTTGAGTTGCTTATTCTCATCCTGCAGCGATTGGACGCTCTTTACCACATCGGCGGGATTTTTCAGTAAGCCCCTCACCTCATTCAGGGTAGCCAGTTCTTCATTCAGATAGCTTTCGGCTTCTTCAGCGGTCACCGCCTCGATCCGGCGGATACCGGCAGCAACTGAGCTTTCACTCAGTATTTTGAATTGACCGATCTTACCTGTAGCGGATACGTGGGTACCTCCGCAGAGCTCCCGGCTGAAGTCTTTATCGAAAGTGATGACGCGTACTTCATCCCCGTACTTCTCACCGAATAGCATCATCGCCCCTGATTGCTTAGCCTCCTCGATGGGCATATTACGGGCTTCTTCCAGCGGGATATCTGCCCTTATCTTTTCGTTTACCATCGTTTCTATCCTGGCCAGTTCCTCCGGCTTGACCGCTTCAAAATGAGAGAAGTCAAAACGCAGTCGCTTGTCATTCACGTCCTGGCCTTTCTGGAGGGCATGGTCGCCCAGGATGCGGTGCAGTGCGGCGTGCATCAGGTGTACGGCCGAGTGATTGGCCTCCGTGGCGTGACGCATGCCCGGATACACCCGGGCCTCAATGGATGCATCCATTTTGGTAGGAAAACGATCGACAATATGTACAATCAACTCGTTTTCCTTTTGCGTATCCAACACTTTTATCTTTTCGCCGGCTATCACCAATTCGCCTGTATCGCCGGCCTGCCCCCCGCTTTCTCCGTAGAAAGGGGTCCGGTCCAGTACGACGTGATACTGATCTTTTCCTTTAGCGTTCACTGTCCGGTATTTCAGAATGCGGGCATTTTCTACGGTCAGCTGATCGTATCCCACAAACTCTACCTCTCCGGTGAGCAGATCCGTCCAGTCGCCCACGGCTTTAGCCGCGTCGGCACGGGAGCGTTCTTTTTGCTTCTTTAGGGCTTTATCAAATCCTTTTTCATCTACGGTATACCCTTTCTCTTCGGCCATGAGGCGCGTCAGGTCAATGGGGAAACCGTAAGTGTCGTAGAGTTCGAAAGCATCCTCTCCATTAATGGTCTTGTCCTTGATCTCCAGCGACTCAAAACGGCGAATACCGGTTTCCAGCGTGTGGAGAAAGGTCTTTTCCTCTCCCTCAATAACCCGGGCCACCTGCTCCTGCTGCGCTTTCAACTCCGGGAAAACACCGGCGAAATAATCGGCCAACTGAGGGATCAGCGTGTGTAGGAACGGCTCATTGATGTCCAGGAAAGAGTAGTAGTAACGAACAGCCCGCCGCAAAATGCGCCGGATCACGTAGCCGGCACCGGAATTTCCCGGTAACTGCCCGTCAGCAATGGCAAAAGCGACCGCACGGATGTGGTCTACCACCACCCGCATGGCAATATCGCTCTTGGCATCATCCGTATACTGATGGGTATATTTTTTGCCGGACTGCTTTTCGATATACTGAATAAAGGGCATAAAGATATCCGTATCGTAAGTGGCGGTCTTTCCCTGCATGACCATCACCAGACGCTCAAAGCCCATACCGGTATCGACGTGTTTCTCAGGTAGCAGCTCCAGACTGCCATCGGCCTTGCGGTTGAACTGGATGAATACATTGTTCCAGATCTCCACTACTTCCGGATGATCCTTATTCACGAGTTCATGGCCCGGCAGTTTGCGGCGTTCCTCATCGGAGCGTATATCTATATGGATCTCCGTACAGGGGCCGCAGGGGCCGGTATCGCCCATTTCCCAGAAATTATCCTTTTTGTTGCCGTTGATCACATGCACGGCCGGGAGTATTTCTTCCCAGTAAGAACGGGCCTCGCTGTCTTCGGGCAGCCCTTCACTGCTATCGCCTTCAAATATAGTGGCGTACAGACGGTCTTTGGGGAGGCCGAGTACATCCGTCAACAGTTCCCACGACCAGGCAATGGCTTCCTTTTTGAAATAATCGCCGATTGACCAGTTGCCCAGCATTTCAAACATGGTGTGGTGCGTACCGTCCTTGCCCACTTCTTCCAGGTCATTGTGTTTTCCGGACACCCGCAGACACTTCTGGGTATCGGCAATGCGCCGTTTATCCGGCACCTGATTGCCCAGGAAGAAATCTTTAAACTGGTTCATACCCGCATTGGTGAACATCAAGGTAGGGTCATCCTTGTTCACAATGGGAGCTGATGGAACGATCTTATGGTCCTTCGAGCGGAAAAAATCTAAAAATGCCTGGCGTATCTCCGTTGATGTCATGGTACTTATTTCTGTGGTCCGGCTTTCATGACCGGCCAATGTCTTTGCTTGAATAATTTACAAGTCTTCCAAGTGAGAATTGGTTTCTTAGGGAGTAATCACTCCTAACCTCTCACTTCCTCACTCCTGATCGGAGGGTGCGAAGATACTGATTTGGTGGGAAAACTGTCTGACTTGTGAGGGCTATTGTTGTGCCCGGATAAGATGAGTTGGTAGGTGGGATCTTAGGATGGGGAATTATTGTAATATAGCATCGTTATTGGGGAGATCGACTATGAAACTTTTCGGATATTTTTTTCCAAGGCTTTTTTGCAACATGTATTTTTTAGCAGTTTCGACATCATCGAAATTACCGGCGACCACTTTGTATCGCTCATATTCACCTCCTGCCGATTCTTGCACTTCAAGATAAACCTGCAAACCTGGATACAAATCTTGCAATTGAGAAAAAAGTATTTTAGAGTTTTCAAAATTAGAAAAAACACCGACTTGAATACCAATGCCCTTTTTTGCTACATTATAGGCTTTCCCGGCCGCTACCTCTTCTTTCGACAAAAAATTAATTGGTACTTCGTACCGGCCATCAATGGAATCCTGGATATTGGTGATGGGATTAAGGTTGCTGGAATGGAACTCATTCTTATAAAAGAGTGTACGATCAGAGTCGTTATGCACGGCCGCATTCCACCTGTAATTATTATTCCATTTCTTAAAGATCTGAACAGTACCCAGTATCATAAAACAAACGATTAATAATGGCGTAAAGATGCTGCTTCGCCGGGATCGATGCCATTCTTTAGTCGCTTGCGGAACTATGACGCGCTGTTGGAATTTATGAAGTTGCTGCAGGTGCTGGGCTATTCGTCGCTGGTTAATCCATCTGAGCCAACTGTTAAACAAGATAAGTAGTAGTAATATACCTAGTATGGTCAAAAGAATAATGTTCCCGGAGAAACTGAAGTTCACTAGGTTCAGAGGGACAAAACTTGGTAGGTCTATGGTGTTTACCGCCTTGAATATCAGGAAAATAAGCAAGCCGAACCCTAATAATACACTGTACCATTTGCTATCTATTTTCCTAAGATCACGGTGCAGACTTTTACCGGAGCTCCGGAAAAACAGGAAAATGGTGGACCAGACATTGGTTGCGGGGCTCTTTTCTTGTAACGTTTCAACTTTTATACCGAGCGGTTTAGGGTTCAGTTTATCTAAGACGGATTCTGAGGTTGTTTTTCTGGCAATAAAAAGTTCAAGTGGTTCTGTGTGGTGTATCTCATCGTCGATTAAAATGCCTTTAAAGGCATCCTGCAGGAATGCATCTTTTTCCAGTGCGGTTTCGACCATTTGCATCTCATCCTGAGGCAACTCCTTTCTAGCATATTGTACCAGGGTATTAAAATCCATATTTTGGCCATCCTTATTCGACTTTTTATTATTATGCATCGATATAAAGTTTATAACAGTGACTGGAATTTTCAAGTTTGGATCATAAAACAATGTCGCTATCGTTCAATTAATCATACAGCTTCCAAGCTATTGAGGATTGTTAACATTTATACAATAGATAGAAGATGCTGCTAGCCTTAAATCTCTTCTTGAACTTTTGTGCTAGATTTCTCCGAGTATTTTAATAGTAATTTCTGAGATGTTAATTTCAAATAAGTTGTTGCTGATCGAGAATGAACAAATTACTTCGCATCAACTTTCTTTAAGTCACTCCAAAGACCTGTGAAAAAACTTGATAGCACAGATTGTAACGCTGAAAGTAAAAACATTACTGACCTTTTTTTGACTTTTAATGATGGTGATAATTTGGATCTCCTTTGTTCTACTTTTGAAAATAGCTCATTAACATCCGCTTTGCTTGCCACATAATCCTCCAATGATTCTTTATAGCCCAACTGTTCATCTAAACGTATACCTTTCAATGCATTTTTTAAAAATTCATCCGAATCTAAAATTGCTTTTACTTGTCGCATCTTCTGATCTGACAAAGCTCCCCTGTGATACAAGGTTAAGATTCGTAGATCAATACGATATAGATCTTCTTCCAGCGAATCTTGTTGTACGAATTTAGTTGTCATTATTTTAGCTTTTTTATGATTGTCTATATTGATCTGTTCTTTTTCTGTCTTATCTGCGTCATTGTTTAAAGTTAGAGGCTGGTTAGTAGCCCAACAAAATCTGTGCAACCTGCTTCCGCAGTTTCCTGAAGCGTTTTCTCATACGGTAAATTCTGCCTCTTACCTGATCCTGACTCAAATCATGGGTGTCGGCTAATTCCTCTACGGAATCCTGGTTGATTAGGTCGTTCATCAAAGGATGTTGATCCTGAGAAAGACCAATACTTAGAATGTGTTTCTGTTGGTCTTTTTCTTCAAATTTACGGATGCCTTCGTCATCGCCGGCGAGTGTGAGAGAAAAATCACCGAGGTTTATTTTACGTCCTCTTTTTATCGACCGGTAATAGTTATTTTTTAATGACTGATGCA
>JAGQXH010000144.1 GCA_020436695.1 Lewinella sp.
GCGGATCATCAAGGAATTGGAAGAGGAAGGTGCCCAGGGGGTTGTGCTGGGCTGTACGGAAATACCGCTATTGATCTCGGGAGAGGATGTGGATATTCCTGTATTTGACACCACAACTATCCACGCGGAGCTGGCGGTTGACTGGGCACTGGGTGTTTTGGTGCGGTGATAAAGATGAATCATACGAGCAAAAAGACTTTCTAAGTTTCGCAAACTTAGAAAGTCTTGATAATCAAACAAACGGGGTGCTAAATTCCGGGTGATCAATAAGCAGTAGCTTAATCGGCAGCGATACCAACCACGGATGCCGGCAGTCCGGTGACGGTGCCTACCGGATGCAGTGCGCCATTATAGCGCCGGGAGAAAATGCTGATGGAATCATCTCCTCCGTTGAGCACATACACAAAAATAGAACCTTCACTGGTGTCCAGATCGATTGGTCCTGCACCGGCAGCAGCGGTGTTCCCACCGTTCTGCAACTGCAGTTGGCCCGTATTGCTGATCCGGAAACTGGTCACATTGTTGGAACCGGTATTGGTGACATAGGCAAAATCGCCATCGTCCGTAACGGTTAGCCAGCAGGCGGCAGTTTGTCCGGTAGCTATCGGGCCGCTCGTAGTATTGACACTTCCGTCAGTACCCAGACTGTATGCCGTCACTGTACTGCCACCGGGAGCCCCTCCGAAAGCTTCAGAGACCAGAATATCGCCATCAGCAGAAAATCCGAATCCGAATGGAGTTTCACCGGCGGAGGGATAAGGGGTGCCTAATCCGGCGCGTCCGTCGGCACCCACTGCGTAAGTGGTGATGCGGTTAGTGGCTTTTTCCGTTACCACCAGCTGATCACCATCATTGTTGAAAGAGATCTGACCGCCTGCCGCACTGGAAGTACTTAGTGATTGACTGGAGCCGTAGATGAAACTGAGGTGACCGTAGTAAGAACGAAAACCGCTGATGTTACCACTTCCGCCGGCATTGAGTACGTAAACGATGTTGTCGTATACGGTCAAACTAATCGGCATCGTTCCCTGCGAATAAGCCTTATCCACAAAATGCAGGGTAGGCCCGGCGATCTTGAAAACGGAGATGCTGTTACTGCCGGCGTTACAAACGTACAGATATTCGCCGTCGCTGACAATGGAACCCTGAGAGCCCAGTCCGCTACCGGTACCGCCGCCCTGCGTAGCGTACATTTTAGGTTTGCCCAACGTGCCGTCCTTACTCCGGTTGAATGCGATCACGTGGTTACTGCCCATGGCGTTATCCATGGTATAAACAGCGCCTGAGCGATTGGGGTCTGCGTAAAAACCGTGGTGTTTGCCTCTTGCAGCCGGGAGATCGTCGGTGATACTGGCTTCATCTAAAGCCGGGTTTTCGGTAAAGTCTTGCTTGCTGCAGCTGCTCAGGACAAATAGAGATGAGAGAACAACTACTAGTGTTTTCAATTCAATCTTCATGAGTTCAGGTTTTTTTGGTTTAAAAGATTATGAGGCAAAGTTCGGCTCGTAAAGGCCTGGAGACATCACGAATTGTATCTAAAAAGATCACAGAAATATTACATTGATAGATAAAGGACAATTAACTTCCAGATCACGAAAAAACTTTACCTTTCAGCGGATAAGCATTTTCCGAACTACTCATATCTCTTATGCAAAGGATCTTCCCCCTGCTATTGATCGTTCTGCTGTTAACGGCCTGCCGGAATGCCGATGATGACGATGTCCGCACCGGCATGATGTACGCCATAAGTAAAAATGCGCTGAATGACCAGCGCCGCGTCCAACTACCGAACGGTTGGGCCCTGAGTCCCATTGGTCAGTCTTTAACACTGGGCGATCTGCCTCTGAATACGATCGTCAGTACCGATGGCAAACGAATGGCGGTGACCAATAACGGGCAAAGCATTCACAGCCTGCAATGGATCGATCTGGAAAGGATGGAAATACTGGATACGGAGGCAATTCCCGCCGGCTGGCTGGGGTTGGCCCTGAACGAGGCCGGTAACCGTTTGTATGCCTCTGCCGGTGAACGAAATAAGGTGTGGATCTACGATATCATCGACGATCAGTTTCAATTTAAGGATTCTCTTACGCTGGCACAACCCTGGCCACAAGACACGGTTTCCGTAGCGGGTATGAGCCTGGATGAACAGCGTGATCGCCTCTACGTAGTGACCAAGCGAGATAGTGCTCTCTACACCTTTGATCTGAATGACAATACTATAGTAAAGAAACTTGATCTGGGAGCAGCGGCATACACCTGCCTGTACGATAAAAAGTTGAATAAACTGTTCATTTCCCTTTGGGATGGAGAAGCCGTGGCGGTAGTTGACCCGGATGAGCTGACTTTGGAGAAAAAGATAGCTATCGGATACCATCCCAATGAACTGGTGATCCATCCGGACGGGAAGCGACTGTTCGTTGCCTGTGCCGATGAGAATGCGGTATTTGTGATCTCAACGGAAGACGGGCAGATCATAGAAAATCTGAATTGTGCCCTATACCCGGATGCACCCACCGGAAGTACGACTAACAGCCTGGCGATCAGCCCCGACGGGGAATTGTTGTTCGCCGCTAATGCCGATAACAACTGCCTGGCAGTTTTTGAAGTGGAAGAGGCCGGCAGCTCACACGCGCTGGGATATATCCCAACGGGTTGGTATCCGACGGCAGTACGCTATGTAAACGACCAGCTTTGGATCGCCAATGGAAAGGGTTTTTCCTCCAAAGCCAATCCCGATGGCCCCAATCCTTATACAAGCCGTACTGCGGAAACCGAATACATCGGCAATCTCTTCGTGGGAACGCTTACGAGACTTGAAACATCTGTATTGGATAGTCTCAACTATTACACCCAACTGGTTTACGTCAATACGCCCTATACCAAGGAAAAGGAAATGATGGCGGAAGGTGATCCGGACGGCCCCATTCCCCGCCAAATGGGAGAGGAAAGCCCCATCAAATATGTATTTTATGTGATCAAGGAAAACCGTACTTACGATCAGGTCCTGGGTGATATGACTGCGGGCAATGGCGATCCGTCCTTATGCCTTTTTCCGGATAGTATAAGCCCCAATCATCACGCACTGGCCGGTGAATTTGTGCTGATCGACAATTTCTATGTAGATGCCGAAGTAAGTGCCGACGGACACAACTGGTCAATGGCCGCATACGCAACTGACTACACGGAAAAGATCTGGCCGACTTCCTACGGTGGCCGTGGCGGAAGTTATGATTTTGAAGGGCAGCGGGAGATCAGCTATCCAAAGGCAGGTTATATTTGGGACTATTGCCAACGGGCGAATATCCCTTACCGTACCTACGGTGAGTTCGCCAACCTTAATGAGGGCTATCTGAAATCCCTCGAAGGTCATGCCGCTGCACGTTTCCCGGGCTACGATCTGATGATTAAAGATACCCTGCGCTTTAATCGCTGGCGGGCGGATTTTGATTCGCTGTTGGCCATTAATGCCGTTCCACAGTTTAATACCGTTCGTTTTGGAAATGACCACACGGCCGGAGCCAGAGTCGGACGGCGTACTCCGGCGGCGATGGTGGCGGACAATGATCTGGCCTTAGGTTTATTCGTGGAGCACCTGTCAAAAAGCCCGATCTGGCCGGAAACCGCGATTTTTGTCCTGGAAGATGATGCACAGAATGGCCCTGATCACGTTGATGCCCATCGTTCGGTATTGCTGGTCGCCAGCCCCTATACCAAACGAAAGCAGGTGATATCGACCATGTATTCCACGGCTTCGGTACTGCGCACTATGGAGCTTATCCTTGGGTTGCCGCCAATGAGTCAATATGATGCCGCCGCTACTCCCTTGTATGCCTGTTTTCAGTCCGAACCGGATCTTACGCCCTATACGCATGCGCCGAACCGGGTCGATCTGGATGAGCTGAACACTGAGAATGGCCGTTTGTCCGATCTATCCTGGAAGTTGAATCTTGACCGGGAAGATCAGGCCCCGGACCTGTTGTTTAGTGAAATAATCTGGAAGACGATGCGCGGGGAAGGATCGACTATGCCTGCTCCCAGACGTGGTGCATTCATTAGAGTAGGAGAAGATGAGGATGAGGATGAAGAAGGAGAATAAAAATAAGACTTACATGAGCCAATTCATGGTTTTAGACGGCACTGTAATGATTTGGAAATCAATATTCTATTGTGCATTTGTCTGTTGCCGGTTGCCGGTTGATCAGTTGACTAACCGGCAACTGATCAACCGGTAGCAAATTTATTCTCAGGCTTTAACGAAAACTCCGATTAGGCGTATTCTATTCCTTCGAAAATTTATTTTTGTCACCTCGTCATCACTTGCGCACTTCCTCGATCGGTACCCGAACGCCATCCTTGTAAGAAACGATCCAGGCATCTTTCAGTCCCTTGCCCTGCAGCTGGGTTTGTAACTTTTTGGCATCATCGTAATTGCGGAAGCGACCGAGCGCTATTTTCTGCAGATCGTTCCGGGTTTCGAGACTTAGTTGGTCAGTTGTTTCCAGGTTCTTGTCGATCTGGCTTTGCTCATAGGCACCGATCTGTACCCGGTACCATACGCCGTAATTGTCGGAAGTAGCCTGCATTTGCTGGGTAACGGTGGCCAACTGAGCCTGCGAACTGTTCAACTGGTCGCGCAATGCCCGGTTCTCGGCCTGCAATTGGTTAAGCTGATTACCATTGCCGCCGAGCATGGATTTGGCCTGAGCCAGTTCCTGTTGGGTCGTATTCAGCTCAGCGCGGCAGGCTTCCAGCGAGGATTGTGCAGCCTGGGCTTCCGCCGTGAGCTCTTTGGAAGACCCGCAGGAGGCAAGAACGGTTAAGAGTGTAAGAGCCAATAAAGGGAATAGGTTTTTCATTGTATTACAAAATTGGTGATTGGATTCTTGTTGTGGTCAACTGCAGTTAAGTCATTGTACAGGGAGCATTGGATCCAAAGATATCTCATGATCGGATCAAACGTATGACTTACGACTCAAAGACTTTCTGACTTACTATCTTTTTAAACTTCGATAGCAGTCCTTTGGTTGGCCTAAATTTAGCATATTTGTCTAAATTCACGACATGGCAAATGTTTTGCCATTCTACCAGCCAGGTATTACATCGACCATAACCGCAAATGAAAGAAAAGACCTATATCCACGGTGTCGCCCCGGAAGAACAAGACCGGCTTCGCCTCTTGAACCGACTGACGAATGGCCCTTATCTCGATTTCGTGAAGATAAAACCGGGAGACCAGGTACTGGAGATCGGCAGCGGCCTGGGGATCATTGCCCATGCTATTGCTGAGACCTATCCTTCCGCTCAGGTGACCGGCCTGGAATATGCCGCCGAGCAGATTGCCGGTAGCCCTCAGGATCTGGAGAATCTTACTTTCCGGCAGGGCGATGCGCATCACATCCCATTTGCGGATGCTTCCCTGGATGTGGTTTACGGCAGGTACATTCTCGAGCACGTGCACGATCCCTCACAAGTGTTGCGGGAAGTGTACCGGGTACTGAAACCCGGAGGGCGGGTGTACTTTCAGGAGAATACTATTTCCATTATGAAGTTATATCCGGAATGCCCGCAATTTGATTTTATCTGGAAACAATTCATTGCCCTGCAGGCGCGTATTGGCGGAGACGGTGAGATCGGTGTGAAAATGTACCATATGCTCAAATCGGTTGGGTTTGGCGGCCTGCAATGCTCTTTTGCCGATGAGGTGCATTATCCGGAAAAGGGAACATTTGTTGCCTGGATGGATAATATTATCGGCAATGTGGAAAGTGCCGTAGATAAACTGCTTGCCTTCGGACTGGCAACCGAAGAACAGATCAGCGGAGCCCTCGCCGAGTTGACTGCCTTCAAACAAGACGATATGGCCAGCGTATATTTCTGGTGGAACCGCATTGCGGGTGTTAAACCGGCATGAAGGCTAAGCAATAGGCTGAATTATAACGAACTAAGAGCTGATATATGAAATCGCAAAGAATCTGCATGCTGGGCACCGGCCTGATCGGCACCTTCTACACCATGAGTCTGCATGGTCAGCGTAGCCGCGACCAGGTAGTGGCCATCTATTCCCGTACCGAAGAACGGGCCCGGGCCTTCGCCGACCAATGGCGCATTCCCAAGACTTATACCGACATGAAAGCAGCCATTGAAGACCCCGATGTGGACGTCGTGGTGATCGGTCTGCCCAACAATCAACACGAAGAAGCGGTTCTGCTGGCCGCTGCTGCGGGCAAAGGTGTATTGTGCACCAAACCGCTGGCCCGCACGGCTGCCGAAGCCAAACGGATGCTGGATGCGGTGGAACGGGCCGGCGTTTTTCACGGCTATCTCGAAGATCTGGCTTATACACCGAAAACGCTGAAAGCCCTGAGATCGGTGCAGAATGGTGCATTGGGCAAGGTATTGTGGACCCGCTCCCGAGAGGCCCATCCCGGGCCCCACAGCGACTGGTTCTGGGATCCCAAGATGTCGGGGGGAGGAGCCATTGTGGACCTGGGGTGTCATTGTATTGAGATCGGACGCAATTACATCGGCAAGGACATTCGGCCGGTGGAGGCTATGTGTTGGGCGGCTACTCAGGTGAAACCTATTGATGCGGAAGATAATGCCATTGGACTGGTGAAGTATGAAAATGGGGCCATCAGCCAGTTTGAGGTCAGCTGGACCTATCGCGGCGGTATGGACCTGCGGGATGAAGTAGCCGGCACGGAAGGCAATATCCGGACGGATCATTTTCTGCGTACCGGCTTTGAAATGTTTACGGGTGTTGGCCTTGGAGGATACGTTGCCGAAAAGACGGAGAGTGAATCCGGCTGGTTGTTCCCGGTAGGTGATGAAGTGCACGAATTGGGCTATACGGATATGTTCTCCGATATGTTCAATGCTATTGATAATGGCACGGAACCCATGGAAACCTTCTACGATGGGTATGTGGTCAACGCCATCATGGACGCCTGTTATCGGTCGGCGGAATCTAAAAAGTGGGAACCGGTCGAACTGGAAGTATGGCGCGGGAAAACCGGACTGGAAGATACCCGTACCGTAAATGACTATGATGAGGACCACTATCTGATCAAAGAAGAATTGTTGCCCGACGGTCGTCGGAAAGTGATCATCAAACACAAGCAGTCCGGAGAACTTTCGCAAAAGATCGTTTGATGTTGACGGGGAAAAATATCCTGATCATCGGCGGTACTTCAGGAATGGGGCTCTCGGCGGCTAAAGCCTTCATCCGGCAGGGAGCCCGGGTGGTAGCTACCGGCAAGGATGCGGAGAGCTGTGTGACTGCACAAAAGACGTTGGGAAACATGGCCCGGATAGTAGAATGTGATGCCCGCGAAGAATATACGGCAGAGCAGGCTATTGCCGTATGCCGGGAAAACTGGGGCGAACTGCACGGCCTATACCACATAGCCGGTGGCAGCGGTCGCCGCTTCGGTGATGGCCCTTTGCACGAAATGAGCCTGGAGGGCTGGAATGCGACTTTCCAGCTCAACCTGAATTCCATGATGTTGTCCAATCGTGCGGCCATCCGGACTTTTCGCCAACAGGGGCAGGGCGGTGCTATTCTCAATATGGGATCAGTTTTGGGTTTTTCTCCTTCTCCCGCTTTTTTCACCACGCATGCCTATGCGGCGGCCAAATCGGCGGTGATCGGGTTCAGCCGATCCATAGCCGCTTATTATGCAGCGGAAAATATTCGGGTGAATGTGATCGCTCCGGGTTTGATCGATACCCCAATGGCTAAACGGGCGGCACAGGATCAGACCATTCAGGATTTCATCCATACCAAACAACCGCTGGACGGAGGACGCATCGGTCAGGCGCAGGATCTGGATGCTGCCGCCAGTCTTTTGCTTTCGGACGCAGGCCGTTTTATTACCGGTCAGGTGCTCAGTGTGGATGGCGGCTGGCAGCTAACGGAGGGGCAGATCCCCAAACAATCATAATGATGGATATAGGAATCGATATTGGTGGCACACACATCAAGGGAGTCCTGCTCGGGAAAGATACTGTAGTTGATCGGGTACATCAGGCCACCCGGGATGGAGAGGACAACTGGCAGGAGACGGTCGCGGAAGTATACCGGAAATTGAGCGATCTTGCCGGTGGACAGATCAACAGTGTTGGGATCTCCGCCCCGGGGATAGCCGACAAGGCCAACCGCGCTATTGCATATATGCCGGTGCGACTACAAGGGCTCGAACGTTTCATCTGGTCGGATTTTCTTGGCCGGGATACCTATGTTCTGAATGATGCCCATGCTGCCCTTTGGGCCGAGTCGCAATGGGGGGCAGGCAAAGGTATCCTCAATCAGATGATGCTGACGCTGGGTACCGGTGTAGGTGGCGGATTGCTGGTGGAAGGTCGTTTGTTACAGGGCTTTTTACAG
Source organism: Lewinella sp. (assembly GCA_020436695.1). Taxonomy (GTDB): domain Bacteria; phylum Bacteroidota; class Bacteroidia; order Chitinophagales; family Saprospiraceae; genus Flavilitoribacter. The sequence goes on from JAGQXH010000144.1 coordinate 8,390, forward strand.
CGGGCCGGCCATCTGGGGCACATCAGTGTGGATGCCTCCAGTGAGATCCCCAGTATCACCGGTATCACCGGGAGTCTGGAAGAAGCAGTGGGGGAAACCAGTCTGTCACGACGCTCGCGGGGGCGTTTTGAAACTACCTATGAACTGGTGCAGGCCCATCTGGCCGGAGATACCTGGGCCACTTATATCTGGCTCGACTCGATTAAGAAACTGGCGCTGGGCATATCGTCTTTATGCAATGCCTTGAGTCCGGAACTTGTAGTACTTGCCGGAGGCATCACCAAGGCCGGGGATACACTCATGAACGCACTGCAAGCCTTCATGGAACTGTACGAATGGCGGCCCGGCGGACAGGCTACTCCCATCCGTATTGCTCATTTTAAGGATTACGCCGGAGCGATCGGAGCGGCTCTTTTTGCCCGTAGCCGGTTTTAGGTGCAATGTTTAAGCGCGGCAGCTCTTATCGCTGACTTACGATCTTACGACCATCTTTACAGAATAAGAATTGAATATCGATAACTACTACAAACAATTATAAAACTCATCAGAACATACATGTCACCAACCACCCAATACCTGGAAAAATGTCAATCGATCCTCCAGGCGGTCAACAATCAGGAAAACCTCATTAAAGAAGCGGCCGAATGCTTTGCTGCGACCATCCTCGCCGGCCGTATGGTACACGTTTTCGGTTCCGGCCACAGCCGGATCATGGTGGAAGAAATGTGGCCCCGCTACGGTTCCTTCCCCGGATTTAACCCAATTGTGGAACTGTCACTGACCTTTCATAATCTGGTGGTAGGGGCTAACGGGCAACGCCAGGCGATGTTCCTGGAAAACGTAAGTGGCCTGGCCGAACGTATTTTGCGCAATTTTGACCTCAGTTCCAGGGACAGTGCACTGGTCATTTCCAGCAGTGGCTGCAACATCGTGCCGATCGAAATGGCGGAAGGATTTCAGCAACGGGGCATCCGGGTGGTGGCGCTCATCAGCCGGGAGCATTCCGAGCAGAGTACCAGCAAGCGAAGTGACGGTAAGAAATTAAGTGATTTTGCGGATATCGTTCTGGATACCGGTGCGCCGGTGGGAGACGCAATGGTGAAAATATCCGGTCTGGATACGCCGGTATCTCCGGGCTCGACGGTAGGTGGTGCCGTGATCGTGAACTGTATTAAGGCCGAAGTCGCCCAATTGCTGACTGCTGCCGGACAGCCGCCTAAAGTATTGAGTGCCGCTGCAGTGGTAGGTAAAGATCGGGCAGTAACCCTTTTCGAAGGCGCGTACGATGAACATGCTCACCGATTGGCCGGGCTATATGCCGAAGTGGGAAGCAATGAAGCCATGAAACAATGAAACACGAGCAGACTTATCAAAATTACCTGACATCGGATTCATATCAAAAAATCTAAGTATGCCATCTCAACCCATTCAAACCACTGTCATTGGAAGTTATCCCTTCCCGGCCTGGCTGGAACATGCCACTACGCATTTGGATCAGTTTGGTGCTGCCGATCTGGAGGAAATGATCGACGATGCCGTCACGATAGCCGTTCAGGATCAGGTCAGTGCCGGACTGGACGTCATTACCGATGGTGAGCAGACCCGACTTGACTTTAACCTGTCATTCTACGGCTTTATCGAAGGCATCGAAAGAGAAACGATTTCTCCCCGTCGCTGGGGGCCACCGGCGCACGATCAACGCGGCAAGCATCGTATCGTGAATACCCTCCGGGCGCCCCGCGGACTGGGTGTAGTAGAAGAATACCAACGCCTTAAACGACTGGCCCCCGCCGGACCGATCCTGAAAGCCAGTATTCCCGGGCCATATACGCTGAGTGGTCGATTGCTTTCCAACGATACGTATACCGACCGCTACGCGGTAACGGAGGCGCTCATGCCTTTTGTTCAGCGCGAACTGGAAGGGCTGGTGGCAGCGGGCTGTCAGGAGATCACCGTAGATGAGCCTTCCATGAGTTGCTACGCTTACCGGGAGGATACCAAACGGTTTGTCGATATCTTTAACCGCACTGTACAGCCAGTGGTTGGAAAATGTCGCCTGTCTACTCACCTGTGCTTTGGCAATTACAAAGGACATCCGGTAGGTTACCGTCGGATCGCTCCCATGCTGCCCGATTTTCTGGATCTGCAGGTGGATGAAGTACACGTGGAAATGGCTAACCGAGAGTTTGCTGAAATCGAACTGATCAGTGAATTTGCCCGCAACATGGATGTGGCCGTGGGGATCATCGACGTAAAAAGTTACTATATCGAAACGGTGGAGGATGTAGTGGCCCGCATTCGAAAATGCCTGGAATTCATCCCTGCCGAAAAACTGTCGGTAGCGCCGGATTGCGGTTTAAGCCAGACGGCACGCTGGGCGGCCAAACGAAAGCTGGCGAATATGGTGGCCGGAGCCATACAGGTCAGAACGGAGGGGTGACAATAGCCATGCTGGCCCCGAGCGAAGTCGAGGGCGATGCCCCGAGCGAAGTCGAGGGCGATGCCCCGAGCGAAGTCGAGGGGCAGACTTACGACTAACAGAACTAATCTATGATCCAGCCATACCTTAAGGACGATAACTTACTGACCTCTATCCACCAGGTTGATCCCAATGATCCGCATTTTACGCTCTGGTGGTTGGGGCAAAGCGGTTTTCTCATTCATTGGCAGGGGCAATACCTGTTGTTTGATCCGTACCTGTCCGATTCACTGACAGTTAAGTATGCTGATACGGATAAACCCCACATTCGCATGACCGAGTTGGCTATAGATCCCGTCCGGCTCGATTGTGTTGATGTAGTCACCTCTACTCATAATCACACGGATCATCTGGACGCTTATACTCTTATATCTTTAATGGGGGCTAATCCGGAGATGCAACTGATCATTCCGGAAGCCAACCGAAATTTTGTAGTGGACCGGATCGGCTGTGATCCGGACTATCCCATCGGTTTGAACGATGGGCAGTCTGCATCCGTCGGCCATTTTACACTCCACGGCGTACCGGCCGCACACAATGACCTGGAACGCGATGAAGCCGGCCGGTGTCGATTCATGGGTTATGTAGCCACTTTTGGCCCCTGGACGGTCTACCACAGTGGGGATACGCTCTGGTATACCGGTATGGAAGACGTTCTGTCCGGTTTCAACATTGATCTGGCCCTTCTGCCCATCAACGGTAATAAACCCGAACGACGAGTAGCCGGCAATCTTAACGGAGAAGAAGCCGCACGTTTGGGCCGGTCAATCAATGCCCGGATGGTCATTCCCTGCCATTACGATATGTTCACCTTCAATACGGCTGATCCGACGGAGTTTGCCCATTTCGCAGAAACTCAGGGACAACCTTATCGCGTGTTACAATGCGGCGAGCCCTGGCAAAGTGATCAGATCGATTGACAATTTCTGTCCCTCGGAAAGGAGTAGTCTGTGGCTAATGCCTTTTCTCGAAGAACTAAAGGTTCTAAAGGTTTACTCAAAAGACGAATTCTGACTTTTTTGTAGATTGGGATGGATTAAGCTTTAATTGACGAATGGAGAAAACCTTGGAACATGAAAAAACGAACCTTCTTAAAAACCTCCTCCGCTTTGGTAACCGGCAGCCTCCTCTCCCCTTTAGCCTCTTGTGTACCTGAGTCGGCAACCGGAACCGAAGCTGAAATCGAAGCTATGACAAGAACGAACTGGGCCGGGAATCTTACCTATAAGGCCAAACACTTTCACGAGCCGGATGATGTAGCGGCTACCCAACAGGCCGTTCGTGAATGTGAGAAACTGCGCGCGTTGGGAACCCGTCATTGCTTTAATGACATCGCCGACAGCCGGCACAATCAGGTATCAGTACGCAGCATGCATGGGGTAGTGGGACTCAACGAAGAGGCTCAAACCGTGACTGTAGAAGCGGGGGCTGCCTACGGTCAGTTCTGCCCCTGGTTGAACGAGCAGGGATATGCCATTCACAACCTGGCTTCACTGCCGCATATTTCTGTGGCCGGCGCTATTGCTACGGCTACCCACGGCTCCGGTGCGGACAACGGCAATCTGGCCTCGGCGGTAACGGCTATTGAATTCATCAACGCGAATGGTGATCTGGTGACCCTTTCACGGGAACAGGACGGAGAAAAATTTGCCGGAGCGGTTGTCCACCTCGGCGCTTTGGGCGTACTTACCAAAGTGACCCTGCAGGTGCAGCCGGCCTTCCGGATGTACCAGTATGTATATCAGGATCTGCCGGTCAATAATCTGCTGACCAATTTTGAGGCCATCATGTCGGCGGGTTATAGCGTAAGTTTATTTACTGACTATCAGACGGATAATGTCAATCAGGTATGGGTGAAAAGCCGGGCTATGAACGGCCAAACGCCGGCGCCGATGGCCGATCTCTTCGGTGCCAAACCTTTTGATCGCAAGGTGCATCCGATCCTGGACCATCCGGCCGAGAATTGTACCGAGCAGCTGGGAACGATCTTACCCTGGTACGATGTATTGCCGCACTTTAAAATGGAATTTACGCCCAGCAGTGGTAAAGAACTACAGGCCGAATATTTTGTACCGATGGTGCACGCGCCGAGTGCCTATCGTGCTATCCAAGATATTCGGGAAAAAGTTGGCCCGGTGTTGATGATCTCTGAAGTGCGGGCAATTGCTGCTGATGATCATTGGATGAGCCCCTGTTACGGGCAGGATAGTGTTGCATTTCATTTTACGCTGGAGCAGGATTGGGAAAGCGTGAAAAAAGTATTGCCGGAAATTGAAAGTCGTCTGGATGGATTTCAGGTTCGGCCGCACTGGGGGAAAATGTACACGATGCCCAAGGCCCACCTCCAGTCGAGATACACAAAACTGGCCGATTTTCGCGGCCTGATGCAGGAGTACGATCCGGATGGTAAGTTTGTCAACAGCCATCTACAGGAGCGTTTAATTTGATATTTTGTCGTAAGTCGTAAGTCGTAAGTCGTAAGTCGTAAGTCGGCTTGTTGTATGTCCTGACTTATGACTCTCCGACTTACGACCAGTTGACTTAAAAACAAACCTACCATGCTCAAATCTCTACTGTCCACTACTCTGTTTCTTCTGACCGGCATTACCTTAGTTGGCCAATCACCCACTCCCCAGCAGATGATCGATGAATTCTTTAGCATTTACGAATCGGGCAAACCGGTGGAAGCCATCGAGTACCTTTACTCTTCTAATAGCCAGGAATGGCTGGATATGATACAGGCCGATATAGACAACGTCAAAAACCGGTTC
>JAGQXH010000145.1 GCA_020436695.1 Lewinella sp.
CCTGGGCCCAGGGCTCCTGGCCCGATCTGGATTGGAGTGTCCAAAAGATGGTGGACGGAAAGACCGGCCAGGTAGTTTATACCGATTCCCTGGGGTACTACCAGAATTCAAGCCCGCTGGCGCTGGATTTTGACGGCAACGGCCGGGATGAAGTCCTGATGAGCCTGAACTTTCAACAAACGGACGAGATCTACCAAAAGTTTTTCTATACCACCCTGATCCTCTTCGACTTTAGTCAGGGGAAGCCCCTACAGATCGGAGCGGTGTATGAGGGCAGCAATTTCTCCTCTACACCCTGGGCAGGCGATCTGGATGATGACGGCTACCTGGATATTATCTACTGTCATAGTACTAATCTCCGGCACACCTACACCTTCGACGGTTTTCAGGTCCATCGCATTGCCTCGAAGACCCCCATTGGCAAAGGTGTCCGCTGGGGGGCTTATCAGGGGAGTGGGTATAATGGGATCTTTCGGAAGCATTAAAGGCATCCACCTGTACCATTATAGCAAACCAACTTATCATGATCACCTTGCTGCCCTCTGTTACTACTTCATTTCTGAAAGCATTTGTACTTTTTCAACTTTGTTGAATTGCCATTTCAGTCCAAACAATGGCCTCAGGAAAAATACTCTTCTGATGATGAATTCATAAATGAGATAACACAAAGCAAAAGTGAAGGCTACAACACCTACGAATTTTAGCAGGAGCGGGATCTTCAACGGCAAAATGAGCATGGCCCCGGCGTACAATACGAACATGTGAATGATGTACACGGGATAAGCAGCCTGACTTAAGTAGCGCAAAGCAGCGCTTGGCCGGTTCAGGTATTTATAAGCGAGCCCAAAAACACCGAAGATCCACAAATTGGATTCGATGGCCATGAGATAATCCAGTGATTTCATATTGAATGCGAGCACTCGAAGGGTATATAAACCCGCCGCCAGGCCAATGTAAAGCCACCGCCATTTCAAAACAGTAGGCCAGAATGCTTTCCCGCTGTACACGAAAAGAAAACCAAAAAAGAAGGCAAGAAGGCCCAGGAAAAAACCGTGCCAGGTCTGTGCGTACAGTTCAAAGATCTGAGGCTTGACTACCATGACTTCAATGATAAAAAAGACCGACACCAATAAAGGCCCAATTGGATTGCTCAGGATGCTTGCTACCCCTTTCATGAACCTTCCTTCCTCATTTTTCCTCAGAAAGAAAAAGAGTGGCGACAGTATTAACACGTAAGCGAAGATGTTGCCCAGGAACCACAAATGACCGGAATGTGGGAAATAGCCCAGGGGCATTTTGTAATAGCTTTGAAAGATTAAAAAATGCAGGGGTGCGATGGCAAATATGCCGAAGATGAACGGCAAAAGAATTCGTGTCGTGCGTTCAAGAAGCAGTTGCCGCCAGTTTCGTTTCCGGATGGCAAAATAGACACCCATACCCGAAACATAAAATAATAGCGGAATTCGCCATACGTTAAGCATAGTCATCGGTTTCCATAAATTTTCCATCAGTTCTTCGCTCCTGATAAACCCAATGAGCGTCGCCCAGGGCTGAAAAACGATGGCAATGTGATAGATGAGCAATAATCCGATAGCTATCACTCGCAGCCAGTCAATATCATATCTACGTTCGTTGGTCATTTGCATGGTGATTTTGGGGTGATTACTGCAACATCATCGCAATGACCGGACGGGTCTCTTCCAATTTTTCCAGGTCCAGTTGCAGGCCCATTGGGGACAATTGCTGCGCTATCATTTGATAGATCGGTTTGACATCGGCAAAAGGTGCGATAACGGATTCCCGGGGTGTAGCCCCAAAGTTGTTACGCAGGGTCTTATTGGCCTTGGCATCAATCAGCATTTGCACGATCTCCACCCGGCAGAAGAAAGCCGCGGCATGTAAGGCCGTAGCCCCCTCATTATTCGTAACGGACAGATCGGCACCGGCATCGATCAGTGCTTTGGCAATCTCAGTTTTTCCAAAGGTGGCCGCCGTGACCAGGGGGGAGGAACCACTCAAAGGTTCCTTTTTGTTGATGTCGGTTCCCGCTGCAATGTGTTGTTTGACGACTTCCAGATTATCCGTCAATATTGCAGCCTGAATATCCATTTTCGGTTTGTCAACTCCTGACTGCGCTTCTGTTGTATGGCTCGGCTGAGCACAGCCCGGAAGCAAAACGGAAATAAATACAATGTAGAGCATCGTTTTTAAAGAACTGATTTTCAATGATTTCATAACTTTAGTTTTTAAATTTGAATTATCTTTCCACAAAGATCAGGGGGAACCGGAAGCAATGGGTATGAGCTATGCAGCCAAATGCATAAAGTTTGAGGAAGGCATAAAAACTATGCGGCAGGGATATAAATTATGGTGCAACTCCTGACATTTTACTTGGTAATGCGAAGCGCATAATGGTAGGTGTTTGCCATAAATTTTCTAATTTCGGGCTTGCCAAAAAATAGCATGTCGGACGCAAAAAGCATCGAAGGGGACTTTATTGAGCAGGCAGCATCCATTATTCTGGAGAATGTCTCTAACGAACAATTTGGTGTTTCAGAACTGGCCGCTGCCATGAGCATGAGCCGTTCTAACCTGCTCAGAAAGGTGAAGAAATACACCCGGCTTTCACCAAGTCTTTTCATTCGTCAGGTACGCCTGAAAAAAGGCATGGAGATGCTCCGGCAGACCTCATTGACCGTTTCTGAGGTCTCCTATCAGGTCGGCTTTGGGAGTACTTCCTACTTTATCAAGTGCTTTCGGGAATATTACGGATACCCACCGGGTGAGGTGGGAAAAAGAGAGTTGGTACAGAAAAACCCTGAGACCAATTCTTCGAAGCCATTCCCATGGCAGATCATTATCGGTGCATTATTGGCATTGCTGGTGGTGTCCGTATTGCTGCTTTTCAAAAAAATGCCTCCTGATGCTGAGCATGAGCCGGAGAAGTCCATCGCCGTTTTGCCTTTCAAGAATGAGAGTAGCGATTCCACCAATGTGTATTTCATCAATGGACTGATGGAATCGACCCTGAACAATTTGCAAAAGATCAAGGGCCTGAGAGTGATCAGCCGGACTTCCATGGAAAAATACCGAAATACGAACAAGGCTATTCCTGAAATAGCCAAAGAGCTCAATGTGAGTTACTTTGTGGAGGGCAGTGGCCAAAAGATCGGAGATCAGGTCTTACTCAATATTCAGTTGATCGAGGCTTCGAGCGATAAACATATCTGGTCGGAGCAATATAGCCGCAAAGTGGGGAATGTCTTTGCCCTGCAGAATGAAGTGGCCACGAAGATCGCCCATGCCATTGAGGTGATCGTGACTCCGGCTGAGCTGGCACAAATTGAGAAAAGACCAACAAAAAGTATAGAGGCGTATGATTACTTCCTACAGGGACTTGATCCTTTTCTAACCAGGACCAAAGAGGGGTTGGAAAAAGCCATCAGCTTATTCGAAAAGGCCATCGATCATGATCCGCAGTTTTCCCTGGCCTACGCGGACATTGCTATAGCTTATTACTTTCTCGATCTGTATCAGACAGAAAAGCAGTACACGGAGCAGATCAATAATTATGCGGATAAGGCGCTACTTTATGATTCTAAATCGGCAGAAAGTCTCATTTCCAAGGCGTTTTACTACCTGCATACCAAAGAGTATCGACTGGCTTTACCGCATCTGGAGAAAGCCCTGGAGTACAATCCTAACTCTACACTGGCCATTCAAATGCTCGCTGATTTCTACTCCTATCAGGTTCCCAATACCGCCAAATACCTGGAGTACGCCCTAAAAGGCATGCAACTCGATATTGCCGCCAATGACTCCATCACCAAAAGCTATATCTATTTGCAGTTGAGTAACGCCTTCATCCAAACCGGATTTATCGAAGAGGCGGTCAAATACATCAACCTGTCTCTGGATCACAATCAGGAGAATTATTATGCCCCCTATCTGAAGGCTTTTATCCTGTACGCCAGGGACCGCAATCTGGAGCAGACAAAACAACTATTGCTCAGGGAATGGAACATGGACACTTCCCGCCTGGACATTTTACAGGATGTAGCCAAAGTTTATTATCTGCAGGAAAATTACGACAGTGCTTTTTTCTATTTTCAAAAATTCGTCAAAGCCAGAGAAATAAACGGCCTGGATATTTATGCGCAGGAAGATCTCAAGATCGGACGAGTCTATGAACGGATGGGTCTGCAGGAAGAAGCTGCGAAATTTTTCAACGCTTTCTCAGCCTACTGCGAAAAGGATCAATCGATCTATAAAAGTGCTAATCTGGCCATGAAATATGCACACGAGGGGAAAATAGACCAGGCCATCGAGCAACTCAAAATATTTTCGAATACGGATAATTATCAATATTGGTTTTTGCTGCTGGAAAACGACCCGCTCATGAAACCGCTGAAAAAACATCCGGAGTTTGACGGGATCATCCAAAAGATTGAAGACCGGTTTTGGGAAAATCAGGCACAGTTGAGAAAATCATTAGAAGAAAAGGGACTGATATAATTGTTCGTGCCACATTAGCTTTCCCGGCTATAGCTACAATTTCTACCAACTTTTACTACCTTCCCAAATCTGGTACAAACAGCTGCCTATATCAACACCTTCCCCCACCCGAGTAAACCAGATCGCGAAGTAACCTTTCCGGAAAAGTTCAGAAAGCCGGTCTCCACACCTTACGGGCCCTGGGAAGATGGTTTCCCGGCCGAACAACACAAATTTGGCCCTTCCCCGCCCATTATCAAATATTATGAGGAAGAATATGGGTTGAAGAAAACTAAGTAAACCCCGCAAAATATTACTTCTCTATTTCAAGGTAAGCAGTCAGACATTGAACCATTGCTTCTTCACACCGTAAAGTTTGGGGTTAGCTCCAAAAAAGCTATCTTTAGCATATCAGCAGTTTTTCCCAACCGAGTTGTTCTAACATGAAGGCGCCCCGCTTCATAACTATCCTATTTCGCCCGTCTGATCCAGCCCATCTCAGATTGCCGGCAGGATCGCACCGCTTAATTCCGGCCAGGGCCCGAACTTACCTGTATCCGATTACGGTAATACTGTTCCTGTTAAATGCTTCCAACCTTTTTAGTCAGGCCCCTCTCCTCCAATTTGAACATTTTTCCACGGAAGAGGGGCTATCTAATTCTCATATCCGCTGTATTGCGCAGGACGATAAAGGCCTCATGTGGTTCGGCACCCGCAATGGCTTGAACCGCTTCGACGGTTATACCTTTAAAACATACCGGCACGATCCGGGCAATCCCAACAGCCTCAGTCATAGCAATGTCTGGACTATATTTAGTGATGAGCGGGGAGACCTGTGGATCGGTACCTCCTCCGGACTGGATCTGTACGACAAAGAACGGGATCAGTTCATTAATTTTCTCATTGAAAGCGATCTCGCAATAGCCGGCAGGCAGAATTTTATACAAACCATTTATGAAACGTCCGACGGCAGATTATGGGTGATCAACGGATTAAGTCAGTTATACCAGTTTGATCGCGAGCAAGGAATATTTTTACCCTTTGTGTGGCCGGAAACCATCAAAGGCGTCCAGGTGAACGCGATCCTGGAAGATCAGACGGAGCGTTTCTGGATTGGGACCAGCAGACATCATCTGTTTTACCTCTCCCTTGCAGATGATACGCTCCACGCTTATCCCTGCGAAAAATATCACCCCGATGATCCTGAAGATCATGGTGTACGGGAAATTTTTGAAGATAGAACAGGCGTACTACAGCTTGTTTCCGGTCAGGATAAAGTGCGGTCTTTCGACCGGGTGCATGACCTCTTTCACTTAGCCTCATCGCCCTTATCGCGTCTGGCAGCGAAATTGGGCGGCACAGAGGGCTTCTGGGAAGATAGCACCGGAAATCTGTGGTTACGGGCAGGCGGAGATGACCCGGCAGGAAAAAGAGGGCTCTATTTTTGGGACCGGGCCCAGGACACGCTGATCTATCTGCCAAACGATCCGTACCAAACCAACAGCATCAACGACATTGAGATCAGATCATGGTTTGAGGACCGGGAGGGAGGAATATGGATCGGATCGGTAAATGAAGGTGTCAACTATTGGAATAAACACCGCAAACCGTTTTCTTATCATCCGCTTAACTTTGAGGACCGGCAAGAGGAAGGTTGGAGCAGTCTTTTCTGGGAAAAGCAGGATGGGGATCTGGCCATTGCGGCCGGCAGTACCGTGTATACCTGGAATGGTAAAGGGATCATCGGACAATGGAAAGCGCCCCTCAAAATGACCGGCGGTCAGTTCAATTACGTGTATTACGACCAAAATGGAGAGGTGTGGATGGGAACCAGGTCCGGGCTTTACCGGCTACCGGATGAAGCAATTTTCCACAGCTCCTTAACCGGTAATTCATATCGCAGGTACGCTCAGAAAGACAAGGCTGATGGAAGATTAAGTAATGCATACGTCAATAAGATCTATAAAGATAGATCCGGGATATTGTGGGTCGGTACCCTGTCAGGGCTATATCGTTTGGACCCTGAAGACAATACTTTTTTTATCCCTTCCCGGCAACATTCACCCAATGGAGATGATGCCCTTGATCGTATTAACGTTTGGGATATGTTGGAAGATCAACAGAGCAACCTTTGGATCTGCACACTTTCCGGCTTGTACCATTATGATCGGAAGACAGAGGTCTACACCCGTTATTTTCATCAACCGGATAATCCTCAGAGCCCGATCAGCAATCAGTTATTCAGTATGCAGGAGGGTGCAGATGGGGAAATATGGATGAGTGGTATAAGTGGATTAAGCCAATTGTCTCCCCAATCCAGGCAATTTGAGCATTGGTGGGCAGCAGACGGTTCCACGGATCTGATCCGAAATATTGTGATGGATGAACAGGAGGATCTCTGGTTTCTAAATGATCAGGGACTTTGCCGCTTTTCCGTAAAAAGCGAAACATTTGAAAGCTTCCTGCCTTTTGGACTCCAACCGAAGTTGGCACAAAATAGCCTGATACAAACCAAAGCGGGCGACATCTATTACGGCGTTAAGGGTGGGTTTGTCCATTTCCGGCCCGCAGAAATACAGGTTAATCCCCAGGCTCCCCGCCTTGTATTAACGGACCTCCGGATCTTTAACCGATACGGTGAACAAGGAAGTAACTTGACCGATACGACCTTTCGCATTACTTACCGCGAAAACCTGAGCCTGAATTACAGGCAGAATGACTTTGCCGTTTCTTTCAGTGCCTTGAATTACCTGCAGCCCGAGAAGAATCAGTATAAATACCGGCTAAAGGGGTACCAGGAGGAATGGCTATATACTGACGCCGGCCGGCGTACAGCCACTTATACTAATTTACCCCCCAGAACGTATATTTTTGAAGTGTTCGGGACCAATAATGACGGCAAATGGAGTCTTGAACCGGCCACATTAAATATTACCATCCTCCCTCCCTGGTGGGCTACCCGCCTGGCTTATCTGGTCTATACTCTGCTTGCATTTTCCATTTTATTCCTGATCTACCGTTTTCAAAAGCGCCGCTGGGAATTGAAAAATGCGCTGGAACTGGAACATTTGGAAGCGGAACGGGTAAAGGAACTCGATGCCTTCAAAACCAAATTATACACGAATATTACACACGAGTTTCGCACCCCCTTAACGGTGATACGGGGTATGGCGAAACAAATAAAGGCCGACCCGAAGAAATGGTATCACGAAGGCCTGGAAATGATCGACAGGAACGGCAGACAACTCCTTCAGCTCGTCAATCAAATACTCGACCTCAATAAACTGGAAGAAGGCAAACTCAAAATAAAACCGCAACGGAGCGACCTGCCGGCCTATCTCAGCTATCTGGTGCAGGCTTTCGAATCTCACGCAGCCGCTAAGGGCGTACAGCTGCATTTTCTCAAAGAAACGGATCAACTGGAAATGGACTACGATCCCGATCAGCTGTCAAAAATTGTCGGCAACCTCCTTTCCAATGCGGTGAAGTTCACTCCGCAAGGCGGGAACATCTACCTTTCGCTGCGACATACGGAAAACTCCGTATTATCTGAGGCTCCATTGGGAACAGTAGAGATCTCCGTCAAAGATACCGGCCAGGGTATTCCGGAGGAAGAACTGCCGCGCATCTTCGATCGTTTTTACCAGGTGGAAAATTCGGCTTCCGGCTCTGTGGGCGGCACCGGCATCGGATTGAGTCTGGTCCGGGAACTGGTAGAATTAATGGAAGGGAAAATCCACGTGCAAAGCAAACCGTATGAGGGCACAACCTTTACCGTATATCTGCCGGTACGCAGGTCCACAGGTACAGTTGATCTTCCCGTGCCCGTATCAGAAGAAGCCCTGGAGGGGATCACAAGTTCGGTCCCGGTACCTTTGCTGCCAAAGCAGCCAACTTATACGCTTCCTCCATCTACCGATGCCACCATCCTACTGATCGAAGACAACCGGGATGTCATGCGCTACCTGGCGGCCCGCCTCGAATCCGGGTACCATCTGGAATATGCCTTCAACGGCCGGGAAGGAGTGGAACAGGCCATTGAACTGATGCCCGATCTGATCATCAGTGATGTGATGATGCCCGAAATGGATGGCTATGAGGTGACCGCCACGCTCAAGAACGACGAACGCACCAGCCATATCCCGATCCTGCTGCTGACCGCCAAAGCCGACCGGGACTCCAGGATCGAAGGACTGGAAAAAGGGGCCGACGCTTATCTGTCCAAACCGTTTGACCCCAAAGAACTGGAAGTAAGATTGAGAACAATGATCCAGTTGCGACAAAAACTCCAGCGCAGATATGCTTCTTTGACCGCCTCACCGGAATCCAAAGATCCAGCCATCCAAAAACAGGATGCTTTTATCAGGAAATTGAGAAAAGTAATAGAAGACCATATCGAAGACGAGACGTTCGGCATCTTTCAAATAGCCCGGGCCATGCAGATCAGCCGGACGCAGTTGCACAACAAATTGAAAGCCCTGACAGGGAGATCCACTTCCCAGGTCATTCGCTCCATACGCCTGCAAAGGGCAAAAGAACTCTTACTCACCTCCGATCTGAATGTATCCGAAGTGGCCTATGCCGTCGGCTTTAAGAACACCACTTATTTTTCCTCCTGCTTTTCCGAAGAGTTCGGTCTGCCGCCGAGTGAATTAAAAAATCAATCGGATCCAGTCTGAACACACTAAGTACTGACAACCAACACCTTAATCCTTCCCACTCTGTTTTCTCAGCAATTTCTCATGTAGAGTGTTTACGTCTATTCCAGCTGAACAGAATAGAGATCAGCGAGGATGACAAAAAGTTCATTGAAAGAATTAACCGGTCGGATGATAAATATGGCTCGGATGCGCTCCCAGACCCGATTTTTGGCCTTGGCAGCGGTCCAAATGTCATTAAACAATCGGTTGGAGGCCTGAATAATCTGGTCAATCAAAAATGCCAGGAGCATCATCAAGGCCATGACATTGGACAACTGATTATAGCCGTGGCCGTAATTATGTTCAAAGTGATACCCTTGATTCTTGAGCGTATTGAAGCCTTCGTTTTCAATTTTCCATCGGGCTCTACCTCCTTGCATCATGTCGTAGACATTGCTTTTACGGAGCCTTAGGGAGGTGACCCAGGAAAAGCATTTAGGTTTGCCTTTACCATTATGTTGTTCATAATACAGGAAGTTGACTCGAACGTTGCCTTTGCCATTCAAGGGCACGTTGTTCCTCCAGTAAAAATGGTGTTCTTGTTTACCTTCCTTGAGCACTAAGGTAGCTACCTGACCACGCTCTTTACGAGCTTCAAAATGCTTGAACAAGATCTCGTGGCTGGAAGGTTTGACATTGATAATGAAATCCCAGCTATTGCCAAGAATTTGCTCAATGTGCGGTTCATTGGCGTATAAAGCATCTTCTACAATGACCGCAGGCTGATCTTTATAAGCCTCGAACAATCTGTCTTGCAACCGCTTGGAAGCGTTCAGCTCACAGTCGTTTTTACTGACTCCATCCTGTTTTTGAATCGCTTCGCATCCCACCGGAAAGACTTCCCGTCGCTGAGGATGCACCAAAGCCACTCCAAGCATGGAATGGTGATAAGAGCTCTGGCCATTGCGATGTTGCTTTTCCAGACAACGTTTACAGTTGATCTTGTGGGACTCAAAATAGTGCACTCCATCAATGCTAAACAACAGATACTTTTTTAAGAACCGATAGTCTGCCGGGATACCTACCCGAGTCAAAAGATCGAATCTTTTAGGAAAAAGTTCCTGCAGCTGATCAGGGGAAACTTCGTCCAACACTCGACGCATCTGGGCATCCGAACAGATCTTTTCTATGCCGAATAAGCTCTGAAGATTGGTTCGTTCCACTGCTGACTGCTGTTCGAAGCACAACAGGGAAGGGTACTTCAAGCTGAATATGGCATAGGCACTCATCAGAATGTCCGGCAGCTTGTGTACCACATTCGCCGCTCGATGATCCGGGATCTGGGTAAAGTCACTGCGTAGCTCGACTATCAGATCATCGTAGTTAAGTTCCGACCGCAGTTGAACATAGCTTTTTCGCATGCTCTAAGGTAATTCTTTCTTTCAATGAACTTCCGTGTACACTCTACATGAGAAATCGCTGGTTAATTAACTTATTTGAATAAGAAATATAAACGAAAAAAATTGGTAGGGTCAACAGGGAATATATGTTAAACCCTAAGTGATAGCTTGTTAAGTACTTTTCTGCCTGCTTTCTATTTAACATAATAAAGAAAACAGTGTTATAAAAAGTGTTAAATTGAAACAATCTGATTTTGCACGAATTTGTTTTTTACACAATTATCGTACTCTTTTCTCCACTCAGATCCGCCCGGTCCAGATCATTTAAACCGTACACCCGCATATTGTGGATCTGTTGGGCGGTGACCGGCAAAATGATCAGGCTGTCCTGTGGTTCACCTTTATTCCTGATCCAGTCGGCCAGTTGGGTTTCCAGCGCTTTCAAAGAACTATCCGAAATGGTTCCTAAATATACGGATTTATTGACGCGATCCAAACCGTGCCCGATAATCTTTACACCCGGCAATTGGTATGGTGTTCTCTCATGATCGCAGCATCACAACATCACAACATCATATCATTGTAACATTAGCCATCACGTCAACGGTCCCGGATTAAACAGCACCAGTTCATTATGCAGCCCCCAACGGTCCGCCGCTACGGTTTTTTGGCCGGATGCCACGGCCAGCAGCAAATGGAACAATTCCCACCCCATTTCCTCGATCGTCTTTTCCCCGAAAGCGACCGGCCCGGCGTCAAAGTCGATCAGGTCGTGCCAGCGGTTGCCCAGTTTAGAATTGGAGCTGAGTTTCACTACGGGTACCATCGACAGGCCATAGGGCGTACCGCGACCGGTAATGAATACATGCAGATTCATGCCCGCCGCTAACTGAAGCGTACCACAGACAAAATCCCCGGCCGGCGTTGCCGCAAAGTTCAGTCCTTTTCGGCGCACGCGTTCTCCCGGCCCCAGTACATCCGCAATGGGGCTAGTGCCGGATTTGGCGATCGAGCCCAGGGCTTTTTCTACCACATTACTGAGGCCACCCCGTTTATTACCCGGCGTGGGATTGGCACTACGGTCGGCCTGATTAATGGCCAGATAATCATCGTACCAGCGCATTTCTTCCACCAGTGCCCGCGCCACATAGGTATCGACGGCCCGGGGCGTGAGCAAATGGATCGCATCGCGCACTTCGGTGACTTCCGAAAAAAGTACCGTTCCACCGGCCCGGACAATAAGATCAGCCGCATAACCCGATACCGGATTGCCGGTCAGTCCGGAAAAAGCGTCGCTGCCGCCGCACTGCATACCTACCACGAGATCGGATACCGGGCAGGTCTCCCGCCGCCGCTTATTCAGTTTTTGCAAATGCTGCTCGGCGGTAGCCATGATACCGTCCACCATTTCGGAAAAACCATGGAAGGATTCATCCTGGAGATAGAGTACCGACGAGGATGTGCTTTCCTCTGAGAGCAGTCGTTCCGGGCGTAATTTTTCGCAGCCCAGGCCGATCACCATCACCTCACCTCCGAAATTGGGATTCCGGACGATGTTGCGAATGGTACGAATGGGAATGATCGCGGCTGGAGCGTCGATGGCAATACCGCAGCCATAGGTGTGGTTCAGGGCCACTACCCCATCCACATTTGGATATTTGGGTAACAATTCCTCCCGGATCTTTTTCTCAATGTACTGGGTCATGCCCGCCACGCATTGCACACTGATGGTAATGCCGAGCATATTCTTGGTGCCCACACTACCGTCGGGATTGCGGTAGCCCTGAAAAGTATAACCGGTCAGCGGCTCAACTACCGGGGGCTCACCGGGTTCCAACTGGATCTCTTCCAGGTCGGGTGGCTCCGGCAGTTCCATTTTTGGCGCGTCTACCCAGGCTCCCCGGGGCACAAAGGTATTGACGTAGCCAATGGGCACCCCGTAGCGGATAACAGCATCCCCCGGCCGCAGATCGCTCAGAGCCACCTTATGCCCCATGGGTATAGCTTCCAAAAGGATAGTGCCATCGGTAAGAACGCTTCCTTCCGTTAGTCCTTCGGGTTGTGGAATAATGCCGACATTGTCGCTTTCCGTGATCCGGATGATGGTGTTGGATGATGGCATGATTGAGAATGGTAAGTCGGTAAAGTCATCAATCTGTTTGTCGCATCAAATTTAGACCAAATGATGGATTCCCCTCTAAACCAGTGGAAACAAAGTCGCCAATATCATCACCGCCACCAGCCCCGACAATCCCATTACCAGCAGTAGCATGGAAAAATGGCGGATAGATTCCTTTTCATCCATGCCACTCATTCGGGAGATGATCCAGAAAGCACTGTCGTTCATCCAGGCGAAGATCTTGGAGCCGCAACCGATCACCAGGGCCAGATAGACGGGATGGAATGGCAGTCCTGCCGACTCGGTAAAACCACTCATTACCCCGATGGCCGTTACCATAGCCACCGTGGCCGATCCCTGAGCCGTGCGGACCACCGCCGTAATAATAAAGGCCAGCGGCAGGATCGCCATCTGGTAGCTTGTTGCCAATCCTTCAATTCGGCTACCGATATTAGTCTGTTGCAACATTTGCCCAAAAGCCCCTCCGGCCGAAGTGATCAAAATGATAATACCGGCACTTACCAGCGCTTCGTACATATATTTTTTAAACTGCTCCACCTCTTTAATCCGGGTCCAAAGCAGGTACATCGCGATCACAGCCGCCAGCAACAGGGCAATATTACTATCTCCAAGGATGGAAAATAGTTTGATCATCGGACTGTCATCCGCCAGGGTTACGTTGAGCAGGGTATTGCCCGCGATCAGCAGGATCGGTAAAAGGATGGGTAATACTGACAGCCACAAACCCGGCAGATCTTCCTGTTTTTTTTCTGAGATCACCTTCAATTCCTCAATGCTGATATCCGGTGTATCCCGCATGGGAAGATCCCATTTCTTGTTTGCCCAAAGGGCGTAGAAATAGCCGCAGATCACGGTAATGGCTCCGACTACCAGTCCCCCAAGGATCATCACCCCCAGATCGATGCCCATTTCCTGGGCCACAAAGAGCGGTCCCGGAGTAGGTG
>JAGQXH010000146.1 GCA_020436695.1 Lewinella sp.
GGCACCTGAAGGTTGTAAACCCACGTTTTGCCGGTTGATGAGGAGGATCACCGAAAGATCGTATTTGGGAACCACGGCGATGCTGGTACCGGTGAAGCCGGTATGCCCGAAGCTGCCTTCGGGCGCATTTTTCATTACCGGGTTGGTGGGGTCCATCATCCAACCCAGCCCATTCCTGAATTGGTCCTGCGTGAGAAAGGTGTCAATGGTGCCGGCCGAGATGAACTGGCGGTCACTCACTTTGCCCTTGTTTTGCAGCATGTCCACCAGTTTCTGCAGGTCGCCGACCGTGGAAAACAGGCCCGCTGCTCCGGAAACACCGCCGAGGGCGTACCAGGCATTGCCGTCGTTCACTTCTCCGACCAGGGTGTAATTTCGCCAGCCGTTCCAGGAGTCAGGGGCGATCTCTTTAGGCTGAAAGCCCAGTGAAGGATCATGTACCATGCGCGTTTCGAAGGGGTTACCGTGCGAAGTGGCAGCTATTTTCTTAAACCGCCCGGAGGCCAGCGGCAGATAAGTGGTATGTTCCATGCCCAACGGCTTGAAAATGTTCTCCGCCATAAATTGCTCCAAAGGTAGGCCCGATACTTTTTCAATAATCTCTCCCAGTAGTACAAACCCCAGATCGCTGTAGCGCCTTTGTGTGCCCACCGGATATTTGAGCGGCAATTCGCCGATGAGCCGGTACGTTTCCTGTCGGTTGGAAGCCCGGTAAAACATGGGGTACCATTCGATAAGCCCGGCGCTGTGTGTGAGTAGGTGCCGGATGGTGATCGCCTTTTTTTCGGGCGTGTTAAACGCTGCTATATACTTGCCCACCGGATCATCCACCCGGATCAAACCTCGATCCACCAGGAGCATGATGGAAGTGGTGGTGCCGGTCACCTTGGTGAGGGAGGCGAGATCGTAGAGGTGCCCGGGGCTGGTCTTTTCCGGAGAAGTAAGCCGGTGCAGCGAGCTGTCAAATTCCCGGGCATATCCGTAAGCCTGCCGGTAGCGTATTTCACTGCCTTTCTTGATCTGGATGACCGCACCGGGGATCTTGCCGTTGTCTATTTCGCTTTGTAGCAATTGGTCGATCTCTTTGGCCAATTCCTGCCGGACCGGGGACTGCCCAATGGCAGTATGGCCGGAAAGGACTAAGATTAAAAGCAATACATTGAGTTGATAGGTCATTATGTTGGTTTTTGAGATTTCAAATGAAAATCCGTTCAACTATCACCTTAAACTGCTCTACCTTCCGTTCAATTACAGCGTCAGGGAGGATCTCCTCCGGCCGTTTCGATGGGGTCTCGCTGCTCATTCCTTTTGGAGCCGCAAAATAAAATCCGCCACGACCGGATAATGATCCGACAGCTCTGCCGTTTCGGGGCCATTCAGAATTCGCGAATAGACGCATTGACCGGCGAGCGCCGGGCCGGCCAGGATGAAATCGATCCGTTCCCGGTGGCGTTTGATCTCGGATACCGTTTGCCAGATATTGGTCAGCGCCGGCGTGGGGAAACTAAATCGTTCGGACGGCGCAATAAACGGCATGCTGACATCGATAAGTCCCTGGCTCAGGAAAGTGGATAAGGTAGTATAGTCCCAGTATCCATGCCGGAGATTCTGGTATTTTTCATTTTTCGCGTCCCCGGTCTTATATCTGGCCAGTAGTGATTTCCGGTCCAGGTCCAGGTCGGCATCCATGGGAGAATGTGCATTAAAATCACCGACTACCAGGTAGCGGTCATTGGTCAGGGTATCGAGCTGCCGGGTAATGAGGTGGGCTTCCCGGTTTCTGAACTGCCAGTCTGCCGGGCTCAGATGTACGACAAAAACATCTATTCCTCCCGTCTGCACATGCAGCATACCATGCCACATCCCTTCCCGGTATTTGCTGATCAACTTGATGGGCCATCGGGACGTCAATCCCACCGGGTAACCGTCCTCTTTGAGGATCAGCGCATACTCGTGTCCCCAACGCCGGGCATCCTGCTCCAACCGGGCCTGCGTATATCCGCACAATTCCTGTAGCGCAAAAATATCCGGTTTTTGAAAAGCCGCCCAGTCTATAAACTTATGGTGCCTGAGTGTGTCTTTTCCCCAGTCAAAACCGTTCCAGATGTTATAGGTGATGACGCGCAGGGGGCCATTGTTTTGCTGTCCGTGAATTACCAGAAAAGGAATGATCCAGAAGAAGGCCAAGAGCCAACCCCGGATTAATAATCTAAAAGCTATCATTTCGGCTTACTTAACCTTTATTTTTTACGAGAGATCACGACAAGTTAGGCAAAGAAATTTTGAAAAGGGAATTTAACATTATCTCAAAGAAAGTATGGCATGTTTTTTAGGTTTGGCAATCTTTGTCAAAAAGTAAAGTTCACCCCGGATGGCCCACAATAACTTTCCTGAAGAACAAAAGATTAGGCATCCGCTTAATAGGTGATCATTGTCCACCCGTGATCGCTTCCTGGCCGTATTTGCATCATTTCACTCCCCTGAAATCTTGTTTACTTTTGGGCTTTTTTAATATTTTGGAACGCTAAAGGACTTTCCGTAAGTGACCAATACAACACTTGACGGTTGTCTGAACCATCTCTGAACCCTAACACAAAGTCATTATGATGAAGCTCTCCGATCTGGTCATTGTGGAGATGGCGTGCAGATTTCCCGGAGCAAACACTCCCGATGGTTTTTGGCAGTGTCTGATCGAACAAACCGATGTATTTCAATCCGGGAACTACTCCAGGACTCAGATCGATATAGATGGGAATATTCAGACAAAAACCAGATCCGAAGTATCGGATGTCTTTGCCTTTGATCCAACAGGTTTTTCATTGTCGGAAGAAGAATTACTATATACCGATCCTCAGCAGCGGTTGTTGCTGGAAATGGTAAGTCAAATATTCACAAACACCAATTTTACCAAAACAAACCGTCAACGGAATGTAGGCGTTTTTGTTGGGGTTGCTCACAACTCCTATCTTGATACCGTTAATGCCCGCTTCTTTGAAGAGTCCTTCCTGGCAAGAATAGCGAAAGATGAACTGCTGTATGAGTTTTCCTTGGAGGAAAGACAAAAAATTGACGCCATCCTAAGGGCTCAATTATCATCGATGCCCCGTCAATCCAATATGATCGCCGGTAACCTGATGAATTTAATCCCCAACCGGATATCCCATGAATTTAATTTGAAAGGTCCGTCAATGGCCATTGAGACCGCCTGTTCCTCTTCACTAGTGGCATTTCATGCCGCTTGCGAAAGCATTAGGAACGGCGAGTGTGAGTCGGCGATTGCAGCCGGAGTACAGCTGAATTTGACCCCCATCGTCAATTACTACATGGAAGCGGCGGGGGCCGTTTCTGCCAAAGGACGATTGACGGCTTTCGACGAAACGGCGGATGGAATTATATTGGGGGAGGGAGCAGGAGCAGTCTTGGTGAAAAAATATGAAGATGCCGTCGAAGCCGGTGACAATATTCTGTGTACGGTTAGGGCAAGTGGTGTGAATAATGACGGCCGGTCGATGGGCGTTTTAGCGCCTAACCTGAAAGGACAAATAGCATTGATCCGCGAGGTTTACCGGAAAAATGCCATCAATCCTCAGGATATTTATGCTATTGAAGCACATGGAACCGGAACCAAGATCGGAGATGCCGTTGAAATAAACACCCTGAAATCGATCTTTGATAAAAGATCCCAGCCGTTATTCGTCACAGCTGTAAAATCGAACATCGGCCATTTATTGGGAGCCGCCGGAATTGCCAGTCTTATCAAAACAGTGTTATGCCTTAATAAGAAAATGGTGCCCGCTAATATGGGATTGTCAAGTATACCGGCAAAGTGGGAACTGGAAAAATATCCGATAGATCTGATCAAAGAAAATAAGGTCATCGATGGAACAGCCCCGGTTTTAATCGGAATAAACTCCTTTGGCTTTGGGGGCACAAATTGCCACTGTGTATTGTCGGATGAAAATATCAGGTCCGTTCGTACCGCTGTCTCGCAAAAACTAAATAAAAGAAGGTATCAATTTAATGCACCTCCATCAAAAGTCCTGATCTACAAGCCTACTTATGTTCCCGTCAAACTTGAAAGTATTGGTAGTACAATGGCGGGTAATGGCGTGCTTATTACGGATGATCCGGAAAGCAGTTTGTTGCTGACTGCCATCACCTGGCCCATCTTTACCGATGCCAATATTTCAGAATCTCAAATGAGGTCAGCGGATTCGGTTATTTTCCATTATCATCATTCCCTGAACGAGGCCGGACAGATCGTAAAGCATGTACTGAAGATTAGACAGATAGCCAATACCCCGGGGATTAACCGTATTTCCCTTATTCTTGAAGGCATAGATGACACTGGTTTCGGGAAATTGCTATTCACATTATTCACCGGCCTCGGTCAGGAAATGGGCCATCTCAAATTTGGTATATTAACTGTAGACAGTGACTTCGATTCCCTGCAAAAAGCAGCGGAAATATTCAGGCAACCACCTGAGGGCATCATAACTATTAAGAAAGGGCAAACCGTAGCGCGGAATTACGAAAATATTGAACTTCCACATTCGCCATCAGATAACACCGATTCAGGCCACACCTTAATTGTCTCCGGTAGTTCGGGGATTGGTCTGGAATGTAGTGCCTACTTATCCGGTAAGGACGAAAAAGTGATCAGCATCGGCCGGCGATCCAAGCACGAAGTCCTAAAAATCTATGAGCAGAGAAAGATCAATCCGGCAAATATTGAATACTTCAGTGTCGACTTTCTCCAATGGAAGGAAGTACTGGAACTTGCCCGGCTGCTGAAAGAAAAAAAGATCAGCCTATCCACCTGCATTTTCACTTTGGGAGAGCCGGTAGTGCCCAGCTCGCTCGTTCAGCAGGAAGAAAAATACATCACCGGTCAGATCACCTCTAAAGTGGCCGGCATTGAGAACCTGCGAAAGCTGTTGACCCTGCTGGATCAGGACCCCGAAGTATTCCTGTTTTCTTCTACCAGTGCGGTTGTAGCATCAGAACAAAGAGGCATCCTGGATTACGCCATGGCCAATGCCTATCTGGAAGGAGTAGCGTGCGAATATGGTTACCGGGTGATCCACTGGGGGCCCTGGTACAACACGGGTCAGGCCAGGCAATCTCATCACGGGACCAATAGCATTACTACCGCTCTTGCATTGCAATGCTGGGAGTCCATCGCCGTATCGGATGAAAGATCTGTTTTAGTGCAAGCAGACCAATCGTATGCAAGTTCAGTAATAGTAGCCGAAGCATCTGAGAAAGAGCCTACTCATGCCATTCATCTTCATCACAAAAATGGATCATCACATGATCCCATTCGTATAGACAGAGAGAAACTGAAAGCATTTCTCGTTTCGGAACTCAATGCGTTGATCGGCGAGGAACTACAGTGGGATGAATTGGACACTCCCCTAGAAAATCTTGGCCTCGACTCCCTGGACGCGGTAGATCTCGCCAGGAAGATGGAGACTGCATTCGGGATTAACCTGGAGGCTACGACTTTTTTTGAATACAACACCATCAATAAAATAATCAGCTTTCTTGGGGGGAAAGAGGCTTCGGAGCAATTCAAACTTCCGGCAAGTCAAAAAAACTTCCTGACCGCGCAATTGATCGAACCGGATAGCCCCAATAATATCCTGCTGCTGGTTAAATTCCGAGAAAATATTGAATCGATGAAACTGCAACAGGCTATTCGATCTGTCCTAAACTCAATAGGTGAATTAAAATTGAATTTTCACCTTGCTGTTGATCGGGAAGCCTATGGTGTACTACGGGAATTCAATTTCGACATTACGGTATCTCAGGGTTCCAACTACCGTGATTTTGTTGCTGCCTGCAAGAAAAAGATCAATACCCTTTTCTCCCTGCAGGATGAACCTTTACTCCAAATATATTTGCAGGAATACCAAAATCAGGCAAATGCAATGCTGCTTCTGGCCCATCACATCCTGCTCGACGGCTGGAGCCTGATAAAGTTGTTTGATGAAATATTTAATCGCTACAGAAATCCAGTATTGCCAGAAGAGGCACCAGTTACTTTTAAGCTTCCGGACTATATCGCTGTGGTGAAATACAACGGCGATCCGGAAAATAATTTGAACTACTGGCGGCAGACCCTGAAAGGTTACCGGGGACTTCAGCTGCCGCATGACGGCAGGAAGGATGGTGCGATAAAGATCATGCAAACTACGGTATGCGAAGCTGAATTACTTCAGCTGAAAAGCCTTGCGCAGGAAAACAATTGTTCACTTTTTGAGATCCTGTTGTCGATCTACTTCTTCACTATTCATCAGCTGGTAAAAGCGGATGACCTGATTATCGGTATTGCCAATGCCAATAGGAACAGATCCGTACCAGGTGCTTTTGAGCAGATTGGATCTTTGGCCAATTCTATTCCCGTCAGAATAGATCTCAGCCGGGTGAGCACCGGCAGGGAATTGATAGCCATGGTAAAAAGTGAATTAAAGGCAGCATTAAAACACGCTGCCATTGATAGTGCTTTGCTAAAGAATATTGCTGAGCTTGACCAGGCTGAAAATAATGCAAGATTATCTCCCTTTGGAATGAGCTACATAAACCTGGATAAGCGTTCCGTCTATAAAGATTACGTAGAGGAAGTATCCGCTCATACGACCTTGAGCTTCGTTGATCTCACCTTATTGTGTAGTCAATATTCGGATAAGCTGGAATTATCCTGGACGTATAATGAGGCCAGGTTTTCGGATCGAACGGCCGAGCGGTTTGTTCAGACATTCTCGGAAACGATGGCGGAGCTTATTGGTTTGAAATCGTTTCTGAAAATACAATCGAAGGATGAAATACACGAATTGCAAATGCCGTCGGTTGATCTCTTCGCCGGTATTCCTTTAGTACATGATAAGGTATTTGCCGCCTGCCAAAAATATTCGAGCCGGGTAGCTATTGAACAAAAGGGTAGGAGCGTAACCTATAATGACTTACTATCCTCTGTTGATGAGGCATCCCGATTGATCAGTCAATTACCTGCTTCTGTCCCCCTGGTGGGCATTCTCGGCTTTCCCGCTATTTCATCAACGATCTCCATTCTGAGTATCATGAGATCCGGAAGGGCCTATCTGCCGCTGGATCCATCCTGGCCGGCGGCAAGAATTGAGCTGTTATTGAAGGAAAGTGGAGCCAGAGCACTCTGCGTCGGCTCAGAACAGCTTGAGCTGATAGGAAAGCTGAACTTTTCATCGACCAGTATTCAGTATATTTTCCGGATTGACCAGGGTGACTGCCAAATATTACAGGGAGATCTGCTTCATAATGACGATGATCCGGAAAACATGATCGTACGAATTGAAGAAGATGATCTGGCCTATGTGATGTATACTTCGGGAACTACCGGGGTGCCTAAAGGGGTGATAGTCAGCCACCGATCACTTTCTATATTTCTCAACTGGTTGCAGGAAACTTTTGAGTTTAGTGAAAACGACCGCTTTCTGGCAACTTCTTCTCTTGGTTTTGGTGGTTCTCTCCGGCAATTGTTCTCTACGCTGTTGAGTGGCGGCACCTACATCCCCATGGAACCTGGATTACTGCAGGATCCCGAACGGGCCATCCATTTCATTGTGGAACAAAAGATCACCATTATCAATACGGTCCCCTCGGTTTGGGAATCACTTGCTGACCGATGCCTGAAAGGGGGCGCGAAACCGGAACATTTGCGTTTGATGTTGATCGGTGGTGAAAAGATGCCGGTAGGAGGATTGAAGCATTGGCGGGAAGTGGGTACAAAGGCAAAGATCTACAACCTGTATGGATCTACTGAAACCGTCGTAAATGCCACTTATTTTGATACATCCGAATTTGAAACTGAGGGGGCAATACAGGTGCCCATCGGCCAGACACGCCGGGGTGTGGTCGTATTAATAGTCGATGAAAATGATCAGCTGTGTCCGGTTGGCAAAGTAGGGAGGATCATGGTAGGAGGTCCCGGAATATCCGCTGGCTATTTCAATGAGGTGGGCACTACGGAACAGAAGTATAGATATATCGGGCAGACCCGGTTTTATGATACGGGTGATTTCGGTTATCAGGACCTGCACCACAACTACCACTTTGAGGGGCGGAAAGACAATCAGATCAAGATCTTCGGCAACCGGATCGATCCGGCAGAAATTGAAATTTGCATAACTCAGGTAGCTGGAATTAACAATGTCAAAGTGTTGGGAGTGGCGTTTGACCAAACGACCTATCTGGTAGCATTTATCATTACGGATAAGCCCTTAGAGGATATTACCGAACAGCTGAAGGAAATGGTAAAGCGGGAGCTTCCCGGATATATGACCCCTCACTATATTTTTAAAATTGAAAAGATCCCGCTGAATCAGGCGAAGAAAGTAGATTTCCGTGCACTGCATGAGCTGGCGATGAAGTATATCCATGATCGGATGGATACGACCAGTTCCGCTTCACTGGATGTGGAAGAGGTGGTCAGGGAAAAGTGGAACGAAATTTTTGATACCGATGACATCGGTATTGATGATGATTTTTTTGCAATCGGCGGAGACTCACTAAATGCCTATCTCCTGTCGGTACTGTTGCAGGATGCCTTGGGTGATACGGTTCCTCCGCATATGGTGTACCGGTATCCGACCATAAGATCGTTGAGCAGACAACTGAAAGAAAGACCGACCATGGAAATGGGGGAAGTCTATCGGGGTGATCATAATAAACTGACCAATTCGGAAAGAGGTTTTATGCTGGTACAAAAGATCAGCGGCAGAACTCCGGTCTGTTGCGCCAGGATCAGGATGATGGACCAACTGGATATCCGCTTATTTAAACAGGCCTTTAATCTGGTGATTGAAAAACACCCCATTTTAAGGTCCGTTTTTTTTCGTAAAGGAAGTGAAATATTGTTGGAAGCAGTATCTGTGCATGAATATGACATTGAGTACCAACAATACCGGGGAGATCAGCCTTTTGAGGATCATTTGATGGATAGGTTTGAACAAATGAAGCGGTCCGAATTCGCTCCTGACTCCTGGCCGTTGTTCAAGCTAACGATCCTGGAAGATCCTCAGGGAGAAAAACATCTTTTAGCGGCCATGCATCATTTGATCATCGATGCCTGGAGTCTGGAGATCCTGTTCAGTGAGATCAATACCCTTTACTACACTTTGCTCATTGATCAATCGACAAAAATAGCACCGCTGGATGCGATCTATCAGGAAGCCAGGCACCGCATCCATCAAAGAGAAAATACGGAACGGCCGGAAGCCGTAAAGTTTTGGGCAGACCAACTGAAAGATATCCCGTTTAAACCGGAGCGGATAGAAGAGGAGATGGCCATAAGAGATAAATTAACACTTAAGATCAATACCGCAAAAACTGAACAGTTGAGGGTTATTGCGCAATCCAATCGTACTTCGCTGTTCATCGTCATATTGTGGATTTGGACTAAAACACTGGAAAAAACCAGTGAGGAAGACAGCTTTCTGATGGGCATATCTCAAAGTGGGAGAGAATTTTTAGGAAGAAATGGGGAAGAACTGATCGGCTGTTTTGCTACCGGCATACCTTTTCCCTATAAAAGCAGCAGGGAAAAAGATCTTAGCTTTCATGATCAATTGAAGCAAATTGCCAAAGAACTTTCCAACTGTGTGGAACATAACCTGTATTCTCTAAGAGCCCTGGCGGAGATCAATTCCGGTAATCCAGATGCAGGCCTATTGAACTTTGCATACTTTTTATCTTTCCTGGATCATCAGTCGATGAAGGCAGCGAATGATCGATCAATATTAGTAAGGGAAGAGATGGATCTGTACTTCCGGGCGGAAACGGGATCGGCAAAATTGATGGCCTCTATTTCGGCGGATAAAGACCTGGTGCTTCAACTGCTGGGGTACGGTTCCAATGAATTAAAAAAGCGTTGTCTGGAACAATTTGATCAGGTGGTTGACGATCTGTTGGATCAGAATTTATCGCAGGCGGTTATCGATAGTGCATTAATCGCCTACCTGCCGACTAAAAGCAGGTTAAGTAATATTCCAAAGTTGCTGCTCAGCGAAATAGAGCGTTGTTTCTTCTCTTCGGGCTCTCCGCTTTTAGTTGAAAAAACGCAAACGAAATTTGGCACTTCCGGACTTATTGTACTGCCCATCTACGCCGATGATCTGATGAATACGCCAAAAGATGAAATCAAAAAACTGACCCTGGAAGCCATTGCTTTAGCGTCCGGTTTAGGGGCAAAAGTCGTTTCGCTGGCCGGTAATCTGCCGACCTTGTTAAATTATGGCTATCAACTGAAAAATGAATTAGCAGCCATCAATACGGTGATTACCACCGGGCATGCAGCGACGGTAGTGGCAGTGGTCTTAAATACGCTGCAGGCTTTGCGGCAGACCCACTCGAGGTTCTGCGACAGTAGATTTGCTGTGGTGGGATTTGGCTCAATTGGAAGGGCCAGCCTTGAAATGCTGCTCCGGCTTGAAGGTGGTCCGGAAACTCTTTGCGTTTATGAGCTGGCCACCAAAGTAAGTTCTATTAAAAATGAGGTGCTCCGCATAGCAAAACAGTACAATAGGGAAATAAGGATCATGGAGGTTGATGCCGGCAAAATGCCGGATTCCATCTATAAAAACGACCTCATTGTAGTGGCGGCTACCAGCCCGGAAATTCTCGATGTTTCAAAGATCAGACCCGGTACCATTGTTGTAGACGATAGTTTCCCCGGTGCAATGACTCAAAACGAGGCCATTGACCGGATGTCGAATACCGGAGACGTACTATTGATCGGGGGAGGAAGAATAGATTTTCCCAATGTGGAAACGGCCATCAGCAATCTTCAGCTAAACCAGGCTATTGAAACGAAATTGATCAGTGTGTTGACCGGTTCCGGACTACCGGGTTGCCGGGCAGAGTCAATTTTGCTTTCGGCCGCTCCGGAATTACCGGCAACACTCGGGCTGGTGGATGTAAAAACTGTTGAAACATTTTATTCCTATTGTATCAAAAACGGCATTGGGGCTCAAAAACTTTCGATAGATCATTTTACTATCGGCAACAAAACCATCTCAAATGTCGGCAGGATTAGAAAAAACGGATATGAATAAAAACGTGCTGATCACCGGTGCGAACGGGGATATTGGGAGACAACTGGCACTCACATTTTCTGAAAATGGATGGACCCCGATCGTATCGGGAATACAGGAACATGCTATTGACGGAAATCCGGATTACATAAAACTGGATGTGGCCAAAGAAGAGGACTGGGAGAATGCTTTCGCCCTGATTGAGCAAAAATACGGGAGGTTGCAGGCACTGGTAAACAATGCAGGAATTGTGGGAACCCAACTCCAGGGTGGACTGGATATTGAAAATACCGGCCTTGAAGCCTGGCAGCAGATTCATGAGGTGAACCTTACCGGTACCTTTCTGGGCTGTAAATACGCGGTCAGGCACATGAAAAATAACGGATCGGGCTCCATTGTCAACATGGGTTCCCGTTCGGGCATTTATCCCAGAGCCGAGAGAATAGCTTATGGTACCAGTAAAGCAGCCGTGCATCAATTGACCAAGATAGTGGCGATACACTGTGGAGAAAAGGGATACAACATACGCTGCAATGCCATTGCTGGTGCCACCATTAAAACAAAATTATGGGAGCCGGTTATTTCGAGATCTAACCTTCCGGAAAAGTTGGTTTACGAAAAGTTGTCTAAAGATATTCCGCTCGGCCGTTTCGGAGAATGCGAAGAAATAACGGAGGCGGTCTTATTCCTGGCTTCCGACAGATCCAGTTATATCAATGGCATTACCCTGGTGATCGATGGTGGTTTTCTAGCTGCAAAAGGATATGAAACGCAACTATAGAATACAATTCATCGCTTTTCTATTAGGGCATTACCGGGCTGAACACAATCAGACCGGCGCCCTCATGCGGATCTTACGCCAGGGCAGAAACACGCAGTTTGGCAAAGATCATCAATTGCATAAGATTAGCTCAGTACAGGACTATTTGCAGAATGATCTTTTAACCGGTTATGACGATCTATACCCCTACCTGCAGCGCATCATGAACGGCGAGCAGGATGTTTCCTTCAAAGGGAAACCGGATTTTATGGCTATTACTTCCGGGACCACGGCCTACGCGAAGTATATCCCACTTCGTCGAACGACTATCAGATCCTTTCAATACGGATCTCTGGTTACGCTCATCAACTTAATTCTGGAGACGGGCAAGCTGACCTGGGGTAAATCGCTTTTCATCAGCCCACCTACGATCTTCGAAAGATCCGCCGGTATTATCGTTGGGAGAATTCCCGCCATACTGAATGATCAATTATCCGATCTTCAAAAAAAATTCATTTATCCTACCAGATCCGTTCTTAATATTCCAGATAATGACCTTCGGCAAAAAGCAATTATTGAAGAGTGCCGGGAGGCAGCCATTACCTCAATCAGCGGAATGCCGTCGTGGTTGTGCAGCTTTTTCCAGCAAGTGGAAGCGTTAACGCAATTGAAACCCATACAACTCTGGCCAAAGTTGAAGTACCTGTTCGTAGGAGGTACCTCGGCGGTAAAGTATAAAGATCTGCTTTCGAATACCGTCGGTAAAAAGATCGATCTGGTAAGTTCATATATTGCTACGGAAGGGTTTCTGGGAATTGGCTGTGATGTCAATGCAGAGCAATACTTGCTAAACTTAAAGAACGGTACTTTTTATGAGTTCATCCCCGCGTTCCCAGATGAAAACGAACCTTTCAAAAAGTACGGCATTCAGGATGTTTCCGTCGGGGTAGAATACAATCTGGTCCTGACCGATGCGGTCGGAAAATGGAGCTATAATGTGAAGGATGTTATTCGGTTTAGCTGCCTGAAACCTTACATCTTTGAAGTACTGGGCCGGTCCAATAATGAAATTTCCATTGCAGGAGAGCATCTTCTGGAGGCGCAGGTGCAAAAGGCCATTTCAAATGTAAAAGACCAGTTACAATTGCAAGGCATCGGAATTAGCGAATACATTATAAGGGGCTTGGTCACTGACAAAGGACCTACACATCAATGGGCAATAGAGATTTCAACAAAAAATAAGGAAAGCATCGGTGTTCTGGAGAAGTTGATAGATGGCGAATTGCAAAAATTCAACTACATGTACAAGAATTTGCGCCATTCCAATCAGCTTAAGTTACCGGAAGTGATCGCCTTAAGTCCGGGGACTTTTAGAAAGTTTTTTGTTACCCGGCAAAAAATAGAACGCTTATATAAGCTTCCTGCCATCAATGCCGATCCGGCAATTTGGGAATACATTAAACCCAACTAAAACAACACAAAAAGCCCAAGCGGGGGGAACTTAGGCAAAAAGAATTTTTTGTTTCGCAAAGCGATCCTTATTTTCGGCGTACTATAGTTTTAAATTAGGGGATGTCACACCAGATCTTATGGTATAGGCATCCCTTTTGTTTAGATTTCGACCACATCGGCTATGATGATACAGCCAGATAAGGCCCAATTGATGAGGGACACCATATCACAAGATTTGAATGAACTAATGCTGTAAACTTATCGGTATAGCGTAGCAGAACCTCAACGTTTTTCCTTCCCTGCAC
>JAGQXH010000147.1 GCA_020436695.1 Lewinella sp.
GTAGTTACCTTTCTGCTGGTACTCTACTTTTTTCTGACCAATAGAGAAACTGCAATATCACCTAATAAAGTACCTGAGCCTCAGGATGCCGGGATAATTTACCGCCGCCCGGTAGCGTATGAAAATCCAGACAATTCCCGGAATCCGGCTATTCAAATTATCGGAGGCGATAGTCAGTCTCCCGATTCTGATCAAGGTAGGGCAGTTTGCTGGCTGTCTTCCGGAGATATTGCTTTTGCCAGTACCTATGACGGGCAAGGCACATTAGATACCTTTTTGTTTTCAAGTCGGGGGAAGCGGGACATCCTTTTGGGAACTTACCGACCTGAAGACGGTAATATCAACTGGCTACTTCCATTTGGAGGGGATGTCAGGGATATGCCCAGAGCTATAGCTACCGATTCAAAAAATAATATCATTCTTACGGGGGACTTTGGTAGTGCGTTGAATTTCAAAGACGGACCTTCTTACCGGGCAAAAGCGAAGGATAATGCCGGATTACACGAATTTTTTGTAGCTAAATTTGATGCCACCGGAAAAATTCAATGGCTGGATCATGCCGGGGGCAATTCTGTTAGTTATAAACAAACAGGTTTTAACGCCGGTACGGCAATTGCAGTGGATAGAAATGATGACATCATTGTGGCAGGCACTTATATCGGAGCCCCAGAATATGGAGGTGAAACGCTTCCGGTTGGAGGCCCCAATGAGGATACCTTTATTGCCAAATACAGCGAAAAAGGACTCTTAAAGTGGGTTAAAACAATGACCGGGGAATATCAAATCGTACCTCATGCCATAGATACTGATGCCCAAGGCAATATTTTTGTTTGTGGTAGTTTTGGACATCATAATTATAGTGGAGAGGCTTATATTGGCAGAGATACATTCAAGAGTTACGGTGGCAGAGATATATTTTTGGCTAAATATGATCCTGAAGGCGTACTGCTTTGGGTTAAGCAGGCCGGTTCTGCTCAAAATAATAATGGTTACGATGCAGCCAACGGCTTGTCGATCGATAAAGATGGTAATTGCTACATCACTGGTTTCTTTGTTGGAGAAGCTACCTTCGATGAAGAGAAAATATCAAGTCGAGGAGGTCGCGACATTTTTTTGGCTAAGTACAATTCGGCCGGAACTATCATTTGGGTACAAAGAGCAGGAGGATCTCAGGGTAATGGTCCAATGCCGGAAGGGGCCAATAGTATTTGCACCACACCAGAAGGGAATATCATTCTGACTGGCGATTTTGCAGGAACGGCTTATTTTGGATCGGACTCTCTTGTGGCAGGCAATCACAGTAATTTTTTTGTAGCAAGTTATGACTCCAGTGGATTGGTAACCTGGCTGCGACAATTCAGTATTGAAGGGTTGGACGATTTCCAAAAAGCTGATGGGTTTGATGTGGACGTTAATGCGTCAGGCCAAATTGTCGTTACTGGATATTTTCTTGGCAGTATTATGATCGATTCGAAGATTTATTCCAGTCAAGGCAATGGGGATATTTTTATCCTGGTCTTCGACAAAGAAGGCGTACTGCTATCGGCTGGCAGGACAGTTCAATTTAGCTGAAAATCTTTTCTTCACTATTCTAAATTTGATAAAAACATATATGATGATAATTATCATCGTTCCATTCTAAGCGGATGACTACTTTCGGTCCAACAAAATAGTTTTTTATATATAAAAAGTATTTCCCATGAAAAGAATTGGACCACCTAAAAAAGCCCTCCTTCCCATTTTTCCAGGTATTTTGTTTGCACTATTACTCTTTTTTTCTCCCGCTTGTACCAACGATAACATCATAGTCCCTCCCGAAGAAGAACCGGAACTTACCTTAGATGAACAATTGGCAGAGGCCATGGCCAGTGTGGCCAGAACAGGAGAATTGAGTTATTACCAGTTTCCCGAATCCGATGACTATGCCGCACTTCCCCTTCAGGATCCCGCTAATCCGGTCACGGCAGAAAAGGTGGAATTAGGGCGAATGTTGTTCTTCGAGACCGGTCTGGCCCAGATTGCCATGCGCAGTAACTGTTACGAAACCTATTCCTGCTCTTCCTGTCACCTTCCAACTGCCGGGTTTCTGCCAGGTAGGATTCAGGGAATTGCCGATGGGGCCTCCGGTTTTGGCAGTAATGGAGAGATGCGGATCGTACAAAGCGGCTACGATGAAGAAGATCTCGATGCGCAGGGAACCCGGCCGATGAACCCCATGAACTCGGGCTATAGTACCAATACTTTATGGAGCGGACTCTTCGGCGCCGGTGGCGTAAACGAAGGCACTGAAGCTAACTGGACCGGGCTGGCGGAAGTGAACCACACCGGTTATGTAGGTCTGGAAGCTCAAAATATAGAGGCGTTCAACCTCCATCGCCTGGAGATCAATGATCATGTACTTGATGATTATGGTTATCGTACGCTCTATGATGCCGCGTTTCCCGATTTTGCACTTGAGGAAAGGTATTCCCCGACTACTTCAAGTTTTGCCATTAGTGCTTTTCTACGCAGTTTTCTGGCCAATAAGGCACCGCTTCAGGACTGGCTTAAAGGGGATAAGGAAGCATTAACCGACGATCAAAAAGAAGGTGCAATTTTGTTTTTCGGAAAAGCGCGCTGTTTTACGTGCCACAAAGAACCCGCATTTAATGCAATGAACTTCCATGCTTTGGGAACGCCGGATATGTATGAAGTAGGCGGACTTAATACCGGCCCGGACGATGTGCGTAATCTGGGAAGAGGTATGTTCACCGGCAAAGAGGAAGACATGTATCGCTTCAAAGTACCTCAGTTATATAACCTGAAAGACTACGCCACCTATTTTCACGGTAGTTCCAAAACGACCTTACGGGAAGTGATCGATTATAAGATCAAGGCACAATCTGAAAATCCACAGGTGTCGAACGATCGCTTGTCTCCCTCTTTCCGCCCGCTGGAACTATCGGAAACGGAAATCGGTCAACTGATGGATTTCCTCGAAAATGCACTTTATGACGCGCAAATGGGGCGATACGTACCTGATAGTGTACTTTCCGGCAATTGTTTCCCAAATAATGACGAGATCTCAAGGAAGCAGTTGGGCTGTGAATAAGATATGTAGCTGAGTAAAGTTTGTTTGAAATTCCAGATGAGGGGCCAGACAAGCCAGAATTGTCTGGTCTCTCCAATACTAAATACCATGCGATCAAAATTTTGGAATATGCTCTCCTGATTTTTAGGTGAATACCTATTGATATTCCAGACTAAATAGCTGCACCTTTTCTTCCTTGCCTCGGGGGACGATCTCTTCGGCAAAAGTGGCTTTGATCTGCCCGAGGTCTTTGATCTGACCTTCACATAGTATTCGATGACGGCATAAATGCAAGCTATCACTATTCCAGTGAGGATGTATTGCCGGAAAATGGAACGATTGGTATACAGCTTCTTTAACTCCATAGAGTCAGGCATATTTTATACTCTTAAAGATAACTTGTAGATGTTATTTCTCAAAAGGCCAGTAATATTGAGAACAAAGCGGATCAGGTGTCGTAAGGTAAAGGTGAAATTGAGGCAGAAGCTGGAACTGAAATTAGCCTGCTCAATACATAATATACGGATCAGGGCACCGGAGGCTCCGGAAGCCGAACCGGCGGCGAGGGGCACCATAATTCGGGTGGGATATATTAATAAAGCCCACCCTCCACCTTACCACATGCTACCGGATAAAGTCCAGGCCACCGGGATCTGATCACCTGAAAAGCTTACAATGGATGCTGATAGTAAGCTTTTCTATACTGATCGAACTCCCGCAAATGGCCATAGCCAAACTTGTGATCGTCGACGAATAATTTACGAACGTTTTTAAGATTGTAACTTCGCTGGATGTGAGATATGTGCAGTATTGAGGTGATTACCTCAAATTGAACTACAATTTAATAAAATAGTTTGTAAAAATCAATTAATAAACAAAAAATATTTATTCTTTTCAATTCACCAATGCATTGATCTTACGCTCGATCTCTTCAAACCCAAATCGTTCCCAGGTTCTGTTCCATTTAGCCGCAATCTCCTGATGGTTGAGATTCCCAATACTGCCTTCGTGGGTATGCCGGATCTCCCGGGGCGGGTCGAACTCACCACTTTCTATCTGCCGGCCGACTTCTTTATAAGCATCCCGGAAAGGCATGCCCTCCAATACCAGCCGGTTGACCTCTTCCACACTGTATAGGTAGATATACTTGTCGTCAGCCAGAATATTGGTTTTTACCCTGATCTGTTGCAGGGCATAACTGGCAATGGCCAGACTTTCCTTCAGGCTTTGTATAGCGGGAAAGATCACCTCTTTGAGCAGTTGAAAATCCCGGTGATACCCCCCCGGAAGATTACCGGTCAACTGGCTGACCTGAGCCGGTAGGCTTTGCAGTTGATTGCAACGACCGCGGATCAGTTCAAACACATCAGGATTCTTTTTATGGGGCATGATACTGGAGCCGGTAGTGAGTTCATCCGGGAAGGAAATGAAGCCGAAATTCTGATTCATAAAAAGAACTACATCCATGGCCAGTTTACCGAGCGTATGGCCTATACCCGCCAGGGCAAAAGAAAGGAAATGCTCCGTTTTACCCCGGCCCAACTGAGCGTGTACCACATTGTAGTTGAGATCGTCAAAACCCAGCAATTCAGTGGTCATAGTACGGTTTAATGGAAAGGAGGAACCGTAGCCCGCCGCCGATCCCAGTGGATTCTGGTTGTTGATACGATAAATACTTTCCAGCAACTGCAGATCATCGGTAAAAGATTCCGCGTAAGCCCCAAACCATAAGCCGAAAGAAGATACCATACCGACCTGCAGGTGCGTATATCCCGGCATCAGTTCGTTTTGGTATTGTTGCGAGAGTTGCTGTAGGGTTTGGAACAATTCTCCAAGTCCTTCCGCGATAGCCTGCATTTCAGCCCGGAAGAAGAGCCGGAGGTCCACCAACACCTGATCGTTGCGGGAACGACCGCTGTGGATCTTCTTGCCCATTTCTCCCAGGTGTTGGGTTAATAGCATCTCAACCTGAGAATGAACATCCTCCACGCCGTCTTCGATAGTGAAATTCCCATCAAGTGCTGTTTGATAGATCTCTTTTAAAGCAGCCGACAATTGTGGGAGTTCATCTTCTTCGATCAGCCCGATACTCGTGAGCATATGGATATGGGCCAGCGAACCCTGGATGTCGTATAATGCCAACTGGAGATCCAGGTCGCGATCCCGTCCCACGGTGAATCTGTCAATCTGTTGGTCAACCGTGTATGCTTTTTGCCAGAGCTTCATCCATTGATATTTAAACCTTCCAATAATTCGATGTACAGGGAGATCCCTTTTTCCACTTCCGATACTTTGATGTACTCATCCGCTGTGTGTGAACGGGCACTATCGCCGGGGCCGATTTTGATCGTGGGGAAAGACATTAATGCCTGATCGGAAAGAGTGGGAGAGCCAAAGGTAGTTAAACCGAGGGATTTTCCTTTTTGTACGATGGGGTGATCTTCCGGAAGCCGGGAAGAATTAAGCCGGTAAGACCTTGCTTTCAGAATAGACTTCGTATTGGATTGCAGGATGATAAATGCTTCTTCATTGCTATACAACTCGTTGGTACGTACATCGATCACAAAATCGCAGCGATCCGGTACTACATTGTGTTGAGTGCCCGCTTTGATCTGGGTCACGGTAGCTTTCACCGGTCCTAAAAAAGGAGATACCTCAGGAAAGGAAAAATTGCGAAGCCACTGAATATCTTCCAGTGCAATGTAAAGTGCATTCAGTCCTTCATTCCGCGCCGCGTGACCGGACCGGCCAATGGCTTCTCCATCGATCACCATGAGCCCTTTTTCCGCAATCGCCATTTGCATTTGGGTAGGTTCACCAACAATTCCGAGATCAATCGGGCCGAGCTGAGGTAGGAGAGAGGCAATACCATTCGGGCCGGAGATCTCTTCTTCCGCCGTAGCGGCCAGAGCCAGGTTAAAAGGCAGATCCGCTCGTTCGTAAAAATGAAGGAAAGTGAACAGCAGGCTCACCAAGGGACCTCCTGCATCATTGCTACCCAAACCATAAAGTTTATCTCCTTCGAGCTGCGGGACAAACGGATCGCGCTTGTACCCAGCTACGGGCTTCACCGTATCGTGGTGGGAATTCAGCAGAATGACCGGTTTGCCATCCTGCCAGTATTTATTTCTGGCCCATACATTATAGCCGGATTGTTGAACTTCAACCCCACGATCTTTGAGTATGGCAAACAGGATCGCAGCGGTACCTTCTTCTTCTCTTGAAAAAGAACTGGTACCGATTAATTGCTGTAACAACTGGACGGCGTCTTCAGTATAAGTCTGGATCATTTTTTATGTGTTCAAAGCTGTATAACTGTAGCCTGTCCCCGGGACATGGCTGCCGGACTTCCGATCACGACTTCATTTACTCCTGCTTCCAGGCCGGCAAAGGCATTATCCAGTTTTGGGATCATGCCATCCGTGATGATCCCTTCTTCTTTGTATTGTTGGTAAAGGGGTTTGTTCAGGCTAGTGATCACAGAATTATCGTCTGCCGGATCTTTAAGTACGCCTGGGCGTTCAAAGCTGTACTGCAAACTTACCTGGAAATGAGGTGCCAAAGCCACGGCCAGGCTGGAAGCGATCGTATCGGCATTGGTATTTAACAACTGACCTTTACCGTCGTGAGTGATGGCGCAGCACACCGGGACCAGATTGCCGGCCAGCAAATGTTGCAAGGCGGTTACATTGACCGCATCCACATCTCCGGCGAATCCGTAGTCGATATCTTTCACGACCCGTTTATGGGCCAGAATGACATTGGCGTCGGCGCCGCTCAACCCAATAGCCGGGCATCCCATAGCCTGTAATCGAGCTACCAGGCTTTTGTTCAGCGAACCGGCGTACACCATAGTTACGATCTCCAGGGTAGGTTCATCCGTGATCCGACGTCCGTTGATCATTTTAGGTTCAATACCTAATGCTTTAATCAGTTCGTTTGCCCGGTTCCCACCTCCGTGTACAAGTATCTTCCTGCCTTTTTGGTTGATGAAAACCTCGAGCATTTCCTTCAACTGCTCCTCGTCAGCGAGCAGTTTACCACCGATCTTTAGTATGCTTAGTTTCTCTTTGCTCTGCATAATTTCGATGCTATTGGTGGCGCAACATGCGGGCGATCACGGCCTGAGCGGCAAAGGTACGGTTGTTCGCCTGCTCGATCACCAGTGAATTTGGCCCATCAAGCACCCCATCGGCTACCACCACATTACGACGTACCGGCAGGCAATGCATAAATTTCCCGTTATTCGTCAGGGCCATTTTCTCGGGAGTGATCGTCCAGTTAGCGTCCTGATTGAGGATCTGACCGTACTGCTGGTAGGATGACCAGTTTTTGGTATAAATGAAATCTGCTCCCTCGAAGGCTTTACTCTGATCGTAAATTACCGGAGTATCTTTGACGAAAGATCCTTCCAGTTCGTAGCCCTCAGGATGAGTGATCACCAGATCCATATCGGCGGCCTGCATCCATTCGATAAAAGAATTGCTCACGGCCTGGGGAAGTGCCCGGGGGTGCGGTGCCCAGCTCAATACCACTTTTGGACGAGCTTTGGCCGTTTGCTCTTTTATGGTAACCAGATCTGCCAGTGATTGCAAGGGGTGACGGATAGCTGATTCCAGACTAATTACGGGCACGGAAGCAAACTCGATGAAGCGCTTCAAAATAAAATCCGAGTAATCCTTTTCCTTATCCGTCAGAGAGGGGAACGTGCGAATACCAATGATATCGGCATACTGGCTGACAACGGCAGCTGCCTCCCGAATGTGCTCAGCCTTATCGGTATTCATTATGATGCGGTCTTCAAACTCCAACTGCCAGCCCTGTGCGGCGTTCATGCTGATGACGGACATACCCAGATTGATCCCGGCTTTTTGTGTGCTCAGTCGGGTACGCAGGCTGGGATTGAAAAACAGCAACACCATGGTCTTATTCTGCCCCAGTTGCCCCTGTGCGTGCGGATAGGCTTTGATAGCAAGAGCTTCGTCTGCCAGTTTGATCGGATCAGTTATATCGGATACGGCGGTGAATTGCGTCATGATTTCGTTGTTAAGTCTTTAGTCGATTTGTCGTGGGTCAAGTCATTGTTAAAGCGATACTTAATGACTGACGACGAGCTGACTTTTTAATACTTCCACAAACTGGTCAGCTTCCTCTTTTTTCAGCGACAAGGCCGGCAGTAGGCGCAGCACGTTCGGATCGGAAGATGAACCGGTGAAGATGTGGTTTTCGAATAATAATTGTTTGCGCAACGGGCCTACCGCGAACGGTAGCTCTACCCCGATCATCAGGCCTTTACCGCGCACTTCTACTACGCCTTCGACCTCTGCGAGTTGTTGCAGCAGATGTTCGCCTACCTGAGCTGCATTATCCACGAGCCCTTCTTCTTTGATCACATCCAGTACTGCGATCCCCGCCGCGCAGGCCAGGTGATTACCGCCGAATGTGGTGCCCAGCAGTCCGTAGCTGGCTTTAAAACGCGGGTGGATCAACAAGCCGCCAATTGGAAACCCATTACCCATTCCTTTTGCCATCGTGATCAGATCGGGTTCTACATTCGTATATTGAAAAGCAAAGAATTTTCCGCTGCGACCGTAGCCGGACTGGATCTCGTCCAGGATCAATACCGTGTCTTGTTTTTTGCACATTTCAGCCACGGCCTCCAGAAAGTCAGGTTCGGGTACATGGATGCCGCCGATGCCCTGAATGCCTTCGATGATCACGGCGCAGACATCTCCTTTGGCCAGACTTTCGCTGACTGATCCCAGGTTGTTCCATTCGTGGAATTCCGTGGTGTAAGTACGGTTGATGGGGGCTTTGATCTTGTCGTTATCGGTAGCGTTCACGGCCACTGAGGTACGCCCGTGAAATGCTTTTTTAAAGGCAATTACCTTGGTACGACCATTATGGAAAGAGGCCATCTTCAAAGCATTCTCATTGGCTTCCGCCCCGGAGTTGCACAGAAACAGCTGGTAGTTATCACAGCCGGAAAGAGCGCCCAGTTTGTCGGCCAGCTCCTGTTGCAAAGGATTCTGCACGGAATTGGAGTAAAAACCAAGCTTTTCCAGTTGTTTGGTAATGGAGGCTACATAGTGCGGATGACTGTGTCCGATGGAAATAACGGCATGTCCACCGTAAAGGTCCAAATAGGATTGTCCCTGGGAATCATAAACATAATTGCCCTCACCCCGAACGGGTTCCAGGTCATATAGCGGATAAACGTCGAATAGTTGCATGGATTTAGGAGTTAAAGTCGTAAGTGATCATACGTACCTCGTACTGATCCTCCCGCATGAGATCCAGTGGATCGAAATCGGGACCGGCGAACCGGTTATCTTACGACATGCTGATTAATTCAAAATGCTGCTGCTTTTAGTTGCAGGCCCAGTCGCTGATCCCAGCCGAAAACCAGGTTCATGTTCTCAACGGCCTGTCCGGATGCTCCCTTTAGCAGATTATCTATGGCGCTTAAAATGAGTACCTTGTCGCCGTGCCTTTCCAGATGGAGCAGGCACTTATTGGTATTAACAACCTGCTTCAGATCAGGATTATTCCGGCTGACGATGGTAAATGGAGCATCACGGTAGAATTGTTCGTACAGATCGTATAATTCCGCTTCCGAAAGGTCGCAGTCGGTATACACACTGGCAAAAATACCCCGGGTGAAATCACCACGAACGGGAATAAAATTCAGCGCCTGACTGAAATCCGATTGTAACTGCTTCAGACTTCGTCGTATCTCGGCCAGATGTTGATGTTGAAAGGGTTTATATACCGAGATATTGTTGTTGCGCCAGCTGAAGTGCGTAGTGGCACTCGGTGATTGTCCCGCGCCGGTTGAACCCGTGATCGCATGCACGTGTACTTCCGACT
This sequence comes from Lewinella sp., assembly GCA_020436695.1. Taxonomy (GTDB): domain Bacteria; phylum Bacteroidota; class Bacteroidia; order Chitinophagales; family Saprospiraceae; genus Flavilitoribacter. The sequence goes on from JAGQXH010000147.1 coordinate 9,941, forward strand.
GCAACAAACCGGCTCCGGCCAGGGGAAGCAGTGCCAGCTGGATAGCCGTTGCAAAGCAACCACAGTTAGCGATCCGTTTACTTTGTGAGATGCGTTCCCGATTTAATTCGGGTAGCCCGTAAATAAAGCTTTCGTCCAGGCGGTAATCGGTACTCAGATCGATGACGACCAGCTCTTCAGGGATGTCATTTTCTTCCAGAAAGGACCTGGATTTCCCGTGTCCCATGCAGAGGAAGATCACGTCTACACTAAAATCTGCTTCTCCGGTAAAATTCATATCCAGTTCACCGATCAGGTCGGTGTGCACACTGGTTACCGGTTTGCCAGTCTGACTACTGCTCTGGACAAATGCGATCTCTACCTCAGGGTGGTATTGTAAAATGCGGATGAGCTCTCCTGCGGTGTAACCTCCACCGCCTATTATGCCCGCTATTTTCATAGTTAGTGAGTGGGTGAGTTAGTGAGTAAGTGAGGAGGTGAGTGGGTGAAAGATGGGCAATGCCAAACTCACCGTCTCACCTCCTCACCGTCTCATCTCTCATTATGAACAAGATGTCTGATCTTCAACTGATTGGCCAATATCTTGGTAAAGCCCTTTACATCTTCACCGCTGTAGCCTTTATTCATTTCTCCGTACTGACCGAAGGCACTGTTCATCAGGTCCAGATCTGATTCGATGCCTTCCAACTCGAATCGGTAGGGGAGCAGTCGAACGAAGACACTACCGGTAACCGCATCCTGGGTATCTTCCAGGAAAGTCTCGATGTTGCGCATTACCGGATCCAGGTATTGCCCTTCGTGCAGTAACATACCGTACCAGTTAGCCAGCTGTTCTTTCCAGTATTGCTGCCACTTGGTGAGGGTGTGTTTTTCCAGCAGGTGGTGTGCCTTGATAATGATCAGAGGAGCTGCCGCTTCAAAACCTACACGTCCTTTGATCCCGATGATGGTATCACCTACGTGCACGTCACGCCCAATGGCATAAGGGCCGGCCAGTTCCTGCAGCTTTTTGATCGCCTCGGTGGGATGATCGTAGGTAGTGCCGTCTACACCGGTCAACTGCCCCTTTGTAAATTGCAGGCTTACAGTAGCAGGTTCTTCCTTACTCAGTTGCGTGGGATAGGCTTTTCCGGGTAATGCCTTGCGGGAGGTCAGGGTTTCCGCTCCACCCACACTGGTACCCCAAAGTCCCTGGTTGATGGAATATTGTGCTTTTTCCCAGCTCCAGTCCACGCCACGATCCTGGAGATATTTGATCTCTTCAGCTCTTGACAATTTCAGATCGCGGATGGGGGTGATGATATCCAGCTCTTCACCCAGTACGTTGAACACCAGGTCGAAACGTACCTGATCATTACCCGCCCCGGTACTGCCGTGGGCAATAGCATCGGCACCGATCTCATTGGCGTATTCCACAACGGCCAGAGCCTGAAACATCCTTTCGGCACTTACCGACAACGGATAGGTGTTGTTGCGCAAGATGTTTCCGTAAATGAGGTATTTGATACAGCGCTCATAATAATCAGGGACGGCGTTGACTGCCTTAAAGCTTTTTGCTCCCAGCTGGTATACCTTCTTTTCCATGGCTTCCAGCTCTTCTTTACTAAACCCACCGGTGTTTACTGTCAGTGCATATACTTCCATATTGCGGTCTTCAGTGAGATATTTTACGCAAAATGAAGTATCGAGTCCACCGCTGTAGGCGAGTACTACTTTGTTATTCATGTCTTAATAAGTTCTTTCTTACTGCTTAACGATCATATGGCTCAGGTCGACGGCCATCAGCTCTTCCTTGGAAGGAGCGAGCATGGCGGTACACAGACACATCCGGCGCTGATTGCGTTCCAGAATGTCGTAATTGGGGCAGGATTTGCACCCGGCCCAGAAGGCATCGTCCTGAGTTAGTTCGGAAAAAGTAACTGGTTTGTAACCCAGATCAGAGTTGATCCGCATAACTGCCAGACTGGTAGTTATGCCAAATACCCTGGCGTGTGGGAATTTATCCTGACTAAGCTGGAACACCCGCTTTTTGATCGCTCTGGCCAAACCGTGTTTTCGGAATTCAGGCGCAACGATCAAACCGGAATTGGCTACATATTTTTCGTGGCTCCACACCTCGATGTAGCAAAAACCCGCCAGCTGTTCACCCTGAAGGGCGATCACCGCGTTTCCATTTTCGATTTTAGTACGGACGTATTCCGGTTTTCGCTCTGCGATACCCGTTCCTCTGGCCTTGGCCGATTCCGCAATGAGTTGGCAGATAGCTTCTGCGTATTTAAGGTGCTCCTGCCCGGCTACTTGGATGGTAAATTCCATTGCTTAGGGTAATGTATTATATGAGTCAATGAGTTAATCAGTCGAAAGTCGGTAAGCCGATGGTCAATAGTCTTCTCCCGACTACCTGACTTTAGACGACTAATGGACTTAAGACTATAATTCAGTTAATTGGTAACTGGTTAGGTTACAAAGAGTGGTCGGTAAGAAGAATCTGGCCACCCCGCAAGGATGATATGTTGTATACGCGCCCCTAAGGGCGACGACGTGAAGTACGACGCCGGCGAAAAATACAAGGAAGGTTAATATGTAAATCACATTTCGCCATAGTGGGCACAAATGTAGGCGCTATATGGAATAAATACAAACTTTTAAGGAAATTTTATAATACACCAAAATCGGTGTTTTTACGATTTACAATGGATTTTTTGATGTTACGATGCTGTGTTGCATCATAACATCAACTATCCTGCCCAAGTGTAACCAAAAAAGCGATCAGATTCCGCAGTTCTTCGCGTTCCAGGATAGTTCCCATTGGCGGCATACTGGAAGCGGCATTGATGCGCTCGGTGATGTCTGCTTTTTTGATGGTTTGCGGTGCGGCTTCACCTACCTGTATGACCAGGGAATTGTCCGTTTCATCCTTCAGAATACCACTGATGGTTTTGCCGTCTGATAACGTAAGTACCACCGTACCGTAGCCGGGGGCGATCCGTGCACTTGGTGCCACCAGTGAACGGAGCAGTTCTTCGCGGTCATATTTAGCGCCGATATTGGTAAGCAGCGGTCCAACATCACTTCCTTCGCCGGCTACCAGCGAATGGCAGCGTACGCACTGTGAAGTTTCGTGACTCATGAAGATATTGCGACCCTGCCAGGGGTTGCCACCTTCCAGTGCATCCCGGTACTGGGCAATCACATCATCCGGATCGATCCCGGCGCGGTAGGCTTCCAGTTTATCTTTCAGTGCCTGCGAATCGCTTTCTTCTACTGCTTCCGTCAATTCCAGCTGGATGCCGGCCGGCAGTTCTCCACTTTGTAATTTATCCAATAGATTACTGAAGAGCGCCTCGGTTTTTTCCAAAGGCAGATCCGATAAACCACGGAGGGCCGCCTGCTGCTCCCGGATGCTGGCTTTTTGCAGTACGATACTGAACAGATTGATCAGTTCATCTGCCGGCAGATCCTGTTCGGCGATCAGGCTCAGGGCATTTACCCGTACATCTCTTTCTTTATCGTTTAGCGCCAGCCGAATAGCGGGCACAGTCTGTTCCGCATTCAGGTGGCCCAGCGCCAGAAGAGCGGCACTGCGCACACCGGCGTCCGGGTGGTTTTGTACCAGGGTAAATAGCTGTGGGGCGAATTCTTCCA
>JAGQXH010000148.1 GCA_020436695.1 Lewinella sp.
GTATTTTTTTGAACGCCAATGCCCGCTTGAAACCTTAAGGTTTTAAGTGGGCATTGGTGTTTAGAAAGTCAGGCGATAAAAAGCGTGTCGACGTTAGGAGTAGAGTCTTTTTGCCGTTCGGCTTTCGCTCCTGAGCCGTGGTGGCGCTGGAAGTGGTGTTGGCTCGCAGTTAGCCCAGTTAGCCGTAGTTAGTTTTGCTACAAGCAGTTGACCCGAAGCCGTCCCCACGACGCTAGTCGGCGTTTGTAACGCCGATTCAGTATCAGGAATACTGAACCCGACGCCCCGCTTGAAACCACCGGTTTTAAGAAGGGTATTGTGTTTTTCTGACTAGTTATCATTGTCGGAATAAAGAAAATCAGAATAAAAGTAGTACCAGGCCAACCAGTAATAAAATTAGGATTCGGTATCCTTATGTTTTCGAAAAGTAAAGATCCTCCATTTCTTCCTCCCTATCGCATTGATCGATAATTACCTCTGCTATTAGGTTAGGGCTTTTGAACACAGCAATGGTCCATTCCAACAGTTCGCGCACTTCCTCTTCCGAAACTGAGGGAAAATCCTGTAAGAACTGTGTTAAAGAGTAGCCCTGATCGATGTGGATGAAAAGGCAGGCCATTGGGACATCTGTATTAGAAAAACAAAGACCTGGACATGGGGCAGCTGTGTGACCTGAGGATTCGGCCTGGAAGTGATTTGAAGAGACAGGATTAGAGTTAGGTTGGTTATTTTTAGTTGATTTCATCTCTTGATGGTTTTGGTGATTCGAGTATTGCATGCTTAAAGTGTTACTGGAACATTAGTTAATGGAGCAGGGCGATTCTAAAATGGAAGGGCTCCTCCCCTATTCGTAGGCACTCCATGAAGGGTGAATCCAGTTTTACTTCCAACAGATTATAGCCGGAGGCGGGAATAAGGCTGAGGTCCCAGTTTTGGATATCCTTACATTCTTCATTGTCATTCCAGAGAGCGAAGTCTTCGGTGAGGAGGTGGTAGATGCTGTATATACGTACTGACGAGCTTGCGCTGTCAGCATACACGGACAAATTGAGATCTGGCAAATTTTGAAAATTTACCAGATCGGGGTTGAAATTTACCAGATGGGTGGAGAGATCGTAGGTGCCTTCGAGGAGTGCGAATTTTGGCGCCTCTCCCCTACCCCGGATGAGTTGGAAGGTGAAGTTGTACTGATGCTGACGAACTGGCGTTGTCAGCATTGGACAAACTGGCGTTGTGAGCATGGTGTTGGGAAAGAAGACTTGTAAGTGTTGGTGGCCGGGGGAAGCGAAGGTATATATCCCGAGATCGGAAGTACAGAGGCTATCCAGCTGAAAGCCTTCCTGGATGAATTGATAGTTGCGCAGTAGCAGGTGCTGATTTAGGGTGAAGCGGAGGCCGTGCCGATCGGGACCATGGAAGTTAGGAAAGCGAAATGTTTCGACGCTGAAGGCGGATGGTGGTTCGTCGCAGGATTGGGGATCAACGGTGTCGTCCGGGACGAGCTCGCCGGTGGCCGTGATGTGGGCATTGAGGAAGAGGCGGCAATTCTCGGGCTGATAGTAACCAAAGAAAGTCAGGGTATCAGCGAGAGCAACATTATTTGGGGGCACAGGGGTGATGGTTGTGATTTCGGGTTTGGTGCAGGCGATTGTTGATGATAGGATGATTAGATTTATTAATGATATGATACTGTAATTCTGTGATCCTGTGATGACCGAAGCGACTTGTACATTTTGATGGATGAATGGTCTCATGGTTGGATTGTTGATGGATTTGATTGATGTTGTGATGCTGTGATGTTGCGATCCTGTGATGATTGTTCTATGGCTCGATCATGGTTCGATTGTTAAATGGCTGGATGGTTAAATGGTTGAAATAGTGGGGAGTGCTCAAGTTTCTGTGTGTTTATGTGTTCATGCACGAGCCATTTATTTGAAAATCGGCATATTGCTATTCGATGAATTTTGGTTGGACACAGTTTAGTGGACACTCTCATAGTAGTGGGAATATAGATGTAGAAGAGGATTTGGCCCTAGTACCAAGTACCCACTACCCAGCACCTAAGACCAAATCCCCTAGGTTACTCCACGAGAAGTTGATCGATCTGTTCGCGGAGGGCGGGAAGATCGAGGGTGTCTTTGCCGAGCATGAGATCGGAGAAACTAGTGGTGGTGTAGCGGATGATGCCGTTGCGATCAACGAGGAGGTTTTGGGGGATCATGCTGATCTGGAGGATTAGAGAATAGGCCGCGGGCAGATGCCGAAAGTGGAGCGGGGATCTTTTCAGGTAATGCTCCAGGTTTTCAGCCTGCACCATGGTAAGTGATAAGAAAAGGACTTCCTGGTTTCGGTAAAATTTTTGTAATTGGTTGAGTTGGGTAGTCAATTCCGGAGTCGGCTGGTAATCAGGATCCCAGATGTGCAGGAAAACAACTTTACCGACGAGGTCTTGATTGGTGAGTGTTTGGCCCTCCAGATCAACAAGGGAAAACGCTGGCAAAGGCTGATTGAGGATCGACTGTGGAGAGAGGCCGGTAGCGGCCAAAAGGCCTTCCCCGAGTTGGGTCATTTCCTCTTGGAAAGATGGATCTGACTGGAGGGAGTCGACAAAAGCGAGGAGGTCGGATTGCAGGGTGCGAGGTTCGGGTTGGGGGTTTTGGCCATAAACGTATAGGCTGGAGGCCAGTACGAGGGTTAGCATGATGCTCTGACGCTGTAATACGGTGAGGATCTGATGGCCCAGGCGGCTTGTACATTTTGCTAGTACGAATTTCATGTTGTTACTGTTTTTTTTCTGACGCCTTGCAGGGTCAGCATTTATTAAGAAATTCGGTAGCTGAAAGCATGGGGTACGCACAAAAAAAGGGCGGCTGTAAATTGCTTACAGCTACCCTTTGAGATCCTCAATTTGCCTAAACCAATACGGAATCGGCATTTATTTCGATCAATCTATTGACCTAAGCGACGAAGGGATAACTTGAAACTGTTTAAAAAATAAGGCGCGTGCCGGGGCGAGTTGCGACAGCTAGTATTGGCACACTGCTTAATAATGAGCTAAGGCAGCTTCTAAAAATTTCTTTATCCTCGTACGCAGGCCCTCTGGTGCAATCACTTTGACATCACTACCCAGCGCTAAAATTTTCCTGATCAATTCGATATCGATTATTAGTTCCAGTTCCACCGTCAATTTTTCTGCAGATTCTTCCAGGATAATAAAAGGCTCAAAGAACGGTTTAGACAAGAAATAACGGCCATGCAAGGAGGTGAACTCCAGGATGACTGTTTCTACCGCTCTGTCAGGTGGGCGATTGATGCCTACTATATACTTCCAATAATCAGTTGGGCGAAAGCCCTCAGGACGATTAAAGAAAGTCCCGGTGAACGCAGGATCCCCCTCCACCCTTTCTAAAGGATAGGTACGAATAAACAATTCATCAGGATCATGGGAAAAACCGCCCACGTACCAGCCCTGATTATGTTGTCTTAAAAAATAAGGATCAATTCGGCATAACCGGGGCTGCGATGCCAGAAAAGGGCGGTATTCAAAATGAACTTCCCGGGTTTCTTCGATTGCCCGTAAGAAAAAAGGCAGATGTCTGGCGCCTTCATAAGTGGGGAGAGGATCAAAGTAAATCGCTTTAGTGGTAGCCTCTCGATCCAGCCAACGACGGACAGATTTCCGGATCTTTTCAAAAACCCCGGAAAGGTTCTCAAACCCGGGGACCTCATTAAACTGGGCCAAGGTAGCTACCGCCAACCGAAGCTGCATAATATCTTCCACGGAGAGCGGGATAGGTTCTGAGATATCAAAAGGATGCGTATATCTCCAGCCGCGGCCTTTTGCATCATACTCCAGCGGAGCCCCCATCAGTTTCATCTGATCCATATCCGTCCGCAATTGACGTGTGCTGATCCCCAGGGTATTAATCAGTTCCTGCGTAGTCACCAAAGCATTACTCCCCTTCCGCAGATTGAATAGCTCATTTATCCGCTGGTAGCGACTAGATGCATTAGAAATTCTTCCCATAATCAGTGTCAGACTTGAAAAAATTATTTTACATTGTAGAGATAAGAACATAGCCATTATAAATAGCCATTTTACTTTTTCCTTTCGCCTTTTATAAAAATATCAATTACTGTGCAGTAAAACTGCATACCACCTCTTTTAATTTGTAGTCATAAAATATTGCCATGTATATACAAATCGTGCTCCAAAGCCTGGATAAGCAGGCAGTTTTACCCATCAACTACCAGTATCCATTAGCGGCCTGGATCTATAAAACCCTAGAGCGAGGAAATCCGAAGATCAGTGAATTTCTGCATCAGGAAGGTTATGTTGACGGTCACCGACGCTTTAAGTTTTATTCATTTTCCGAGTTGCGAACACCCGGAGCCAAAGTACGAGGTGACCGGCTGATCCTGACGCAGCCAGAAGTGACCTTATCCATTCGGTTCCTGGCCAATCAAGCCGCACAAAGTATGATCAACGGACTTTTTCAGGAATCGGCCCCACTTTCCATAGGTGATCAGATATCACGCAGTCAGTTCAGGATACAATCCCTGAAAATGGAAATGCTCCCGCCTCTGGGCAACCAAATGGAATTTTTCACGGATTCCCCGTTAGTAGTCAGCATAGCAGATCGCAATCCGGACGGCACGCCAGGAAAAAAGTACTTATCCCCAATGGACGAAAATTACCACCAGTACTTGCTGGCTAATCTGCAAAGAAAGTACACCGTGGCCCATAAAGCCGGACTAATTGAAGCACCCGCAGCACCACCAGAGATCGAATATCAGTTGCTATCGCGCCATGTAAAAGAAAAGCGCATTGATCTGATGCGAGGTCAGCCCGGCTACACCCGGGTGAAAGGATATAAGTTTCGATTTCGTTTAAAAGCCCCCGAAGCAGTCCTGCGCCTGGCTATGCTGGCCGGCATGGGAGAAAAGAATGCTATGGGGTTTGGAGCACTGAAGCGCAATTATGTACCAAGATTTAACTGATTTTGATGATTGCCGGATGAATGGCCTGGGTTATAAAGTATATATCAGATTCAAATGTACAAAATGAGATGTTGCGTAGTATAGCTGAATAGCTTGGGCATAGAGCGAGGAGCATGGAGTTGAGATATACTATTTATGGTGTATTTGAATACCTACCTAATCAAAGAAAATGATACGCGAATTAGTCGAATTCACTGAACAACTGGATGTGGCCTTTAAGCAAACGGGGCTTCGCCCGAAAGACGGGCTACACGTGGTATTAACGGCAGTGAAAGATGAAGATGGGACCTACCGCATCAGCGAAGACGTGGAATGGCGGACCTATTCCCGAAAAGGGGACGAAATGGACCAACTGCTCAAAAACTGTGCTGCCTGGACGAAAGCGGCCTGGATGATCGGCACTAATAAGTGCATGGACCTACCCCAGAAGGCCATTCATTCCGCCTCCCCTTACTGTCTGGCATTTAAGCGGACCGCCCTGGAGGGAGGAGCAGCCTATCGTAAAATCCAAACAGCCATAACCGCTGGAAAGCAAAAAGAACAACTATACCATCGGGTGGGTACCTACTTCGGCCACACCTGGCAATACCTACCCGATCAGGAATCAGACCATTATCAGCTATCCGAAGCTTTCTGCCAGGTCCTGAACACCTCCGAAAAACTCCACCAGCTACTTTCACACACCGGTGCCTGGGAAGCACTTTCGGATGATTCCTATATCGTTTTCTATCTCGATCTGCCGCTGGAAATCTACCGGGCTGCCCACAATCTTTATTTACAAAATAAACTATTTAACACCGCCGATTTTAACGAAGATGACGAGCGGGGAAATACCTGGGGCACCAGTGACTTTTTCAATAGCTTTGACAGTAAAAAACCATTTTTGCTCCACCGAACGGCCACCTTTCAGATCCCCGGTCGTATCAAAGCCCATGAAGCCCGTCAGCTCTACGAGTTTGGAGATCTGCTCAACCGTAAAATACTGCCGAATCCCCTACCAGTCTTTATTTTACAAGAAGAGCTTTTAGAACAAGCCATTACCATATTCAAGCGTGAAGCCCTTTTAGATGCCAGCGTACGAAAATCATATGCCGGCATTATTGAGGAGCTTTACGATAAGCACCCGGAAGATCTAGGCAATTACTACCTACTCTATTATGTAAAAGGAATAATTAGAGACTTCGATTTTGTCAGCAGGTTCAGGTACCATCTTCGAGCCCCTGACGGGAGTCCCTGGCGGGTTCAACAACTCATGAAATTCGGCGAAGCTTTATCAATTGATCACGTCTTCGAATTTCAACGCCAAATCCTACCAGTGATATTGAACAATTCCTTAGTAAGGCTCACCAAAAAGGGTATGGTAGTAAAATATTTCGAAGATATTGAGCCCAAACATTGCGACGACAACAATGTAGTTATATACGGTCTGGTGCGAAAGTACCGGCAAGCCATTTATGATTTCATCTATAAATCCAGAGGCTCCGGGTTAACCGCCACTGCCTTTCGTGACATTATGAGTTCCGGTATCCGATCGGACATCAATCGGGACAAAACACCTTTTCACATCTGTCAGAAACTCAACATCTGGTTTAGCCTGAACGGCTATTTCGATCCTGATCATTCAAATTTCAACGGTATTAATATGTCAGAGACTATCCCTCAACTTATGGAAAAAATGCGCCAGGTGGCTAATGACGGCGCCCATTTCGAAACCCCAGAAGCATTTGCCTTCGGTGCCGGACAGGTCATTTATTTTTTGCTTCGCCAGAGCAAAACAGAAAATAAGACCCACGCGCTGCTGGAGCCTTTTACCCAAAAAACAAATCCAGATATGCTGAAGCAAGAAATTGCCCGCGTATTTGACCGTTACAAACAAGAGATCAGCTTCGGCCAGGGTCGCTTTGAGCGCCTCATGCGGGAAGTGCTCGGGTATAGCGGGCCTGCAGACCTACGCAAGCTATTTCCTGTACTACTGGCCGGATACTTTTCCGAACCCGTGATCTTCGAGCAGCGCACTAATGATCAATAACAACCTATAAACTTTACCACCATGTCTACCACCTTCAATCAACGCGTTTTCGGCTGCGCCGTCATTAAATCGATCAATTCCAACTATAACGCCGACTTCACCCATCAACCCCGTACATTACCAAATGGAACAGTATATGCCACCGATAAGGCATTAAAATACACGGTAAGGCACTATTTATCCCGGCGACATCCGGAAGAAAAACTATTTTACTTTCGGTCACTCAGTGACCAGATGCAACCACGCACCCTTGATGAGACCTATGCCCATTATTTCGGAGAGCTGCCTAAAGGTAAAGATGAAATAATCCGGAAAACAGTAGCTAACAAACTCTTATCCTGTATAGATGTACGCTTATTCGGTGGAACATTTGCCAGCAAGAATGGCAAGGCCAATCTCTCTCTGCACGGGCCGGTACAGATCTCTCACGGCATGAACCGCTATCCCGACGGCGTGATCTATTCGGAGCAGATCATGTCGCCATTCCGCAATTCCGGCGAAAAGAACAAAGATTCCACCATGACTACGCTGGGCACCCAGTCCAAACTAAGCGAGGGCCATTACGTGCACCATTTCTCCATCAATCCCCATAACCTGGACGAGCTGGTCCGGCTATCAGGCGGGCAGGCATTGACCGAGGCCGACATCCAGAAGCTGAAAGAAGCTTTATCCAGTGGCGCTACCCTATATGATTCCGCCGCCAAAGCCGGTACGGAAAACGAATTGATGCTCTGGATACAATTACAGCCCGGCTCATTATTGGTATTACCCTCCCTGGTGGACAAAGTCGTGATCAAATCAGCAGCAGATCGCCGTCTGATCGACCTTGCCGCAATCACCGAATTGCTCCAGCGATCGGCCGTAAAAGATCACATAGAGCGGGTCGAGATATACCGGGATCCCACCACCGACCTCAGTAATGTGCCGGCAACAGCCGAATTATTGGACCTACACGCTTTCCCGTTATGGAGAAGCTGATATCGTTTGACTTGCAAGCCGATTTCGGTTTTATGAAAAAACCGGATGTAAACGCCGGTATGCAGTTTTCCTACAACATGCTGCACAAGCCGGCACTGCTAGGGATACTCGGTGCGATAGCCGGCATGGGAGGATACCAACACCAGGGGAGGTTTCCAGACTATTACGAACGTCTGGCAGGCCTGCCAGTAAGTATTGAACCCCTGGAAGGTCGACACGAACGAGGCAATTTCAAACGAACCCTCATCACTTATACCAATACTGTCGGCTACGCCAACGAACGAATGAATCTGGTAATCCAGGAGCATACCCTGGTACAACCCGGCTACCGCTGCTATCTGTTGTTAGATCCCGAAATAAATAGCGATCAAAGGCTTCTGTATGACCGTATTCACAGCGGACAATCCGTCTATGTGCCCTATCTGGGCAAAAATGAATTTCACGCCTGGTGGGATCCAGCATGCGTACAAGATCATAAATGGAACACATTTGAAGCCAAGAACAATTTCCGGATTGACTCCCTTTTTATACGCAAATACCCACTCCGGGACCATCGGCAAGAAGCCCGTATTGACCTAAGCACCATGACAACGGTCAATGCCTCTTCTTTTGCCTATTTCGAACGCCTGCCACTTTACTTTTGGGACGATCCGAGATTTATCCAGTACGAGCTGGCGGAATTTGTATTTACCGATTGGGTATTCGCTCCCGAGGTACAGATCAGTAATCTCTTTTGGTTAGAAGAAGTGCAAAAGATCATTCAGCTATTTTGAAGATATAGAGCATCAATACCTATCATTATTTACGAACATGCCGAGATGCAATCCTTAAAGATTTTATTTGAAACAGCCATGCGTGTGAACCAGCAGCTGCCCGGTCACGAACAGTATCTAGCCCATTTACCCGGAATGGACTATCAGGAAACGACGGCAGCAGAAACACTGGCTGAGCACGCCGATAAAGTGATGGAATACGCAATGCGGCTTTCACTGGTACACGAGCTGGATGCAGTCGTAAACAGATTGATATGGGGCGCAACCGAACGCTTTACCCGGGGAAAAGAGGTGGCCGCACTTTTGAAAGAAGCTTTTGTCGGCACCATAGCCTTCCATGATTTTGGGAAGATCAACCCTCACTTCCAAATTGACAAGATGGGAAACCCTCTATTTAGAGGAAAATTTCCGCCCCTGATACAGCCGCGGCACGGGCATTCTGCCCTGGGAGCCTACCTATATCTCTGTCATTTTTCAGAAAAAGTGTTACAACAAGCCCAGCTGGGCGAAGTAGAAAAGACCTGGTTATTAGCCGCGCTCATCGTTTTAGCCGACAGCATTATTGAGCACCACAGTCCAAGATTGGGTGCACCGGATCAACGCCTTGCCAAATCGGTTCTCACCCAGGAATGGACCTCATGGGAAACATTCAGACAACAATACAACATAGCCATCTCCCGGCTATTACCCCATTTGTCCGTACAATTGAAACTCATCTATAAGCAAATACGGTGCGAGAACAACTTTCCCTTATTTGCGCTTAGCCGGTTAAACTTTTCGCTGCTAACCAGCGCCGATAATCTGGCCACTTCCGACTATATGAAACAAGGAACGGTAGAAGACTACGGTCTCATTGATGCTACGCTACGAGAACGCATGCTCCGCAATATCCGTCACACCGCATCCTACAATAAGCTTGCCTTCCAAAGAGCAGGCGACCCTACCTGGCAGCCCCCGGATACCAGCGAGCGAGGACCCCAAAACCTCAATCTGTTGCGCGGACAAATGGCGATAGAAGTGATCCGGGAAATAAGACAGATACAGCAGCGAAGCCCCGAGCAACGCCTCTTCTACCTGGAAGCCCCGACGGGCGGAGGAAAAACCAATCTTTCCATGCTGGCCGCCGGAGAGCTGATACGACTTTGCCCGGAAATAAATAAGATCTTTTACGTTTTTCCATTTACTACACTGATTACCCAGACCCATCGTTCGGTAGCCCAAACCTTTGGTCTATCAGAGCACGAAATCGGGTTATTGCACAGCAAAGCCGGTTTTCGGGGAAGAGAACAAAGTCAGGCAGACGGTACATACGGAGCCGATTGGAAAAACGATCTGCACCTGCAATTTGCCCACTTCCCCATTTGTCTACTTACCCACATACGCTTTTTTGATCTTCTAAAATCCCAGCGAAAAAGTGCCATTTACCCCGTGCACCGCCTGGTAGACAGCATGGTGATCATTGATGAGCTACAATCCTATCCACCCCAGCAGTGGGATAAAATCCTGTACTTCATCGATCAGTACAGTAAGTACTTCAACATGCGATTTATTTTGATGTCCGCTACCCTACCCCGCATTGACAAATTAAATATTTCGCGGCAGCGCCCTCCCACCTTTTTCGACCTTTTGCCCGATGCCCGTCGTTTTTTTCAAAATGACAATTTCCGCAAGCGCGTACACTTTCGTTTTGAGCTACTGGAAGAAAGCGCCCCGACAAATACCAAGAAAACCATCGATCTACCCGAATTAGCCAATTGTTTACTGGATCGCTCCCGGGAATACGCCATTCAGCACTGCGGTCGCGTATTTACCATGGTAGAATTCATCTTCAAGAAGTCGGCCGCCGATTTTAGAATAGAAATAGAAAAAGCCGACCAGGCCGGCTTTTTTGACCATGTCTTTGTGCTATCCGGTACTATTCTGGAGCCCCGTAGACGCGAGGTTATCAATTTCCTGAAGCGACAGGTCGAAAGCAAGCAAAAAGTTTTACTAATTACGACCCAGGTGGTAGAAGCCGGAGTAGATATTGATATGGACATCGGCTTTAAAAATATTTCCCTCATTGACTCGGATGAACAGCTAGCCGGCCGGATCAACCGGAACGTTCGAAAAAAAACATGCGACGTCTACCTGTTCAAAGTAAACGAACCCGGGATCCTCTACCGCCGAGACCTTCGCTTTCAGATCGCGCGAAATGAGATCTCCATCTCCGAACACCGTCGTATTCTGGAAGAAAAAGATTTCACTGCCTTATACGACCAGGTACTTTCAGCCATAAACAAAGAAAACGCACTCCAGGAAATAGACAATTTCCGAACCCAATATCTGCCGGCGATCAGCAGGCTCGACTTCCGGGAAATTGATCAACAATTCAAATTAATCGATACCGATAACCTTTCCGTTTTTGTACCAACACTCTTACCGGTGACGATTGAAGGGCAACATGAGCACAGGGAAGAAATACTATTTGATGAGGCCGAACTAAATTTTCTGGCAGCCGCCGGCGCTTACCAACCATCCAGTCAACACGTGGACGGTAAAGCAGTGTGGGCACTATATCGTCAATTGCTCCAAGCGGAAAGGACCATGGAATTCTTCGAAAAAAGGATTAGCAAAAAAATATTGCAGGGCATACTGGCCAAATTCACGTTTTCTCTCTTCA
Organism: Lewinella sp.; assembly: GCA_020436695.1. Lineage (GTDB taxonomy): Bacteria > Bacteroidota > Bacteroidia > Chitinophagales > Saprospiraceae > Flavilitoribacter. The sequence goes on from JAGQXH010000148.1 coordinate 11,444, forward strand.
ATAGTCCGGACCTAATTGCCAGCCTCCAGCCATTTTGCCACGAGAGCAGTCTGGACACCTACCTCTGTCTGCGCGACGATTTTACCGAAATCTACGACTATGAAACCGGGTTACTGGAAAGCAAACTACAATCAGCCGACAGCAGGATATTTTGATCCGAAGCATAACCCTTTAAAGCAAGCCAGTATATGCAGATCAATGCCACGCTTATCAATTTATACCACCTCTGCCACCGGGAACTATGGCTCCATTACCACGGCATTCGTATGGAACACACTTCGGATACGGTCTATGCCGGCAAGCTTATCGGAGAAACGACCTACAGGACCCGGGCCGGCAAGAACAAACAGCTGGAAATAGATGGCGTAAAAATTGACTTTTTCGATCCGAAAACGCGCACAGTCTATGAAACTAAAAAGAGTAATAAAGCAGAAGCAGCCCATATTGCGCAGGTGAAATTTTACCTCTACCTATTGGATAAAAATGGCGTAAAAGGTGCCAGCGGTATTATTGAATATCCGGAGTTGCGCGAACGCACGATCGTACCGTTTCAACCAGAAAAGGATATCCAGGAGATAGAACGATGGCTAGCAGATATCGAGCGGATCTGTTCGAATAGCCGATGCCCGGGAGTCATTGAGCAACCGATCTGCCGGAGTTGCTCTTATCGTGACTTTTGTTATGCGGGGGAGGAAGGTTAGGGGTGCTTTCCTGACGATTTCTGTCAGGACAAGGGAGCTGGGTGAAATATTTATTATGTATCAATAAGTTATGAAGAAGCCATATTATCTTTTCCATCCAGGACGGCTGAGTCGCCGCGATAACACCTTAAAGTTCACCCCGGTGGATGGACAGGGACAAGTGGGGCAAGCCCGATTTCTGCCTATTGAATCGGTTGAAGAACTCTATGTCTTCGGCGCGCTGGACACCAACAGTGCCATGTTGAACTTTCTGGGTCAGCAACACATCTGTGTGCACTTTTTCAATTACTACGAACACTATTCCGGATCTTTTATGCCTCGGGACTACCTATTGGCCGGCAAGGTACAAGTAGCTCAAACCCAAGCTTACCTGGAAGAAAAAAAACGTTTACCACTGGCCAGGGCCTTCCTGGACGGGGCCGCCGGAAACATGTTGCGGGTACTAAAATATTATGAGAAGCGGCGACCGGGAGTAGCCAAGCAGATTGCGTGGATCCAGGAATATCAGAAAGGTCTGGGAGAGATGCGTACCACCTCCGCACTCATGGGGTTGGAGGGAAACATACGAGAAAACTACTATGAAGCCTTTGACCATATCATTACCGACTTTGAGATGTCTGGCCGGAGTAAGCGACCACCTAAGAATGAGATCAACGCACTTATTTCCTTTGGTAATATGATGTGTTACACACAATGTCTCAAACAGATCTACCATACCCAACTGAACCCAACCATCAGTTTTTTGCACGAACCTGGATACCGGCGCTATTCTTTAGCACTCGATCTGGCGGAGATCTTTAAACCCATACTGGTAGATCGATTGATCTTCACGCTACTGAACAAACGAGTGCTACAAGCCAAACATTTCCGTCAGGATGTGAGCGGTTGTATGCTCAAAGAAAGCGGTGTAAAGCTTTTCACCCGTCACTGGGACGAGCGACTAGGAGAAACCATATATCACCGCACCCTCCGAAAAAAAGTAAGCTACCGGCACCTCATAAAATTGGAATGCTGCAAAATAGTAAAGCATCTTATTGGTGACGACACTTATCAACCCTTTAAAATCTGGTGGTAAAATGTACGTTATTGCCGTATACGACATCAATGAGCAACGGGTAGGAAAAATGCTGAAACTATGCAGGCGCTACCTCAACTGGATACAAAATTCCGTATTTGAAGGAGAGATTAGTCCGGTCAAGCTCAGAGAACTCATTACCGAAGCTGAAGGTATTATGCAGTTACACGAAGACAGTTTAATTATCTTTACCAGCCGAGACCAGCAGTGGCTGAATAAAAAGGTCATTGGTCGAGAACGAATGACTACAGATAATTTTTTATAAATTGTCGTCGATCTCCAGGGAAAATATTACTATTGGTGATGGACGACTTTTAATAGTTAATTTCTTGA
>JAGQXH010000149.1 GCA_020436695.1 Lewinella sp.
AGTGCACAGAATCGATGGCTGATGGTTAACGATCAATTGGAGCAGGAAAAGGCAGATCACTACATTTTAAACTATCAGATCAATCAACAAAATCGCACCTTTCGAATTGAGGCCTACTACAAAAAATACCGGGATCTGGTTAAGTTTCAAACCGGAAGTGTATACCAGCCTGTGGCCTATTCCAATTCCGGTGACGGTTACGCACGCGGCTTCGATATCTTCTGGCGCGATAACCGCAGCCTTCCCGGTGTAGATTACTGGATCTCCTATTCCTATCTGGATACCCGGCGAGATTATCAGGACTTCCCGCAGGCTGCGAGCCCGGCTTTTGCTTCACGTCACAATCTTTCCATCGTATACAAACATTTCATCCCGGATATTAAGAGTCAGGTAGGATTTACCTATACCTATGCGAGCGGGCGGCCCTACAATGATCCGAACGAGGAAAGCTTTATGGCCGGGCGCACCCCGGTATACATGGACCTGAGCGGCAACCTGAGTTATCTGATGCGACAAAATATCATCGTCCATTTGAGTGCGACCAATTTGTTGGGCCGCAACCACCTTTTCGGTTACGAATATGCTGCCGTTGCCGACCAAAACGGCCTGTTCCCGGGAAGGGCCATCCGGCCGGCCGCGAAGCGTTTCCTTTTCCTGGGTGTTTTTATCACCTTTTCCCGGGAAGCCGTATTGAATCAATTACCAAACTTATAAAATGTACCCTTATGAAGACTGTATTTCATGCCTTACTCATCGTACCTGCCTTCATCTTACTGACAGCGGCCATTTCGCCCAATCAGTACGAAGCAGCCATGCAGGCCGCCATTGAGCACCTTTTCAAGTCCCAGTCGCAGGAAGAATTACAGGCGGTCGCCAACACCTTTGAAAGGATCGGACAAAAAGAGACCGACAAATGGCATCCGCTTTACTACGGTGCACTTTCCCATATCATGATGACCTTTCAAATTGAGGATAACGCGGCCAAAGATCAGCAACTGGACCTAGCTAAAGATCTGGTGGAAGCCGGTCATAAACGCTCTCCCAACAACAGCGAACTGGCCGCACTGGAAGGTTTCATTCTCATGTTGCGCATCCCCATCGACCCGGCCACCCGCGGTCCGCAATATTCCGGCATGTCAATGGGTGCATTGCAGAAAGCCGTTGCGCTGAACGACCAGAATCCACGCGCACACATGATGTTGGCCGACATGCAATTCGGGATGGCCCGCTTTTTCGGATCGGACAATAGTGAGGGCTGCGCCACACTCAAAAAGGCCCTGGAATTGTTCGATAGCTTTGAGCCGGCTTCCTCGCTCGATCCCAATTGGGGAAAGGAGTGGGCGGAGCAGAATTATAAGCAGTGCCAGTGAAAGCTGTTATCTTTGTTTTAATTCAGTTCGAACCACTTACATGGAAGATCCACCTAAATCACTGAGGAAACACCTAAAGGAGACCCTGCTGATCTTCATGATCGGCATGTTGACTACTTTTCTGTTCTGCAGCAACTGTTATGAGCTGTTTCCCCGCAGCTGGAAGTATTTTGTTTACAGCGGCGTGCTGTGGGTGGTGCTGTGGAAGGGTAACGAATGGATGGCGAACTTTCCAAACCGCTTTGTCGACTGGCGACAGCAGCCGATGTTGCGATTTGTAATCGGCATTATCGGCCATATCATCTATACCTTCATAGCCAGTATTGCGGTTGACCAGTTATTCGAGTTGTTGGAAACAGGACGATTCGAACACCTGAGCTGGCGACAACTGATCAATTTTAATTTACCATCGGTTATTGTGGCCCTGATCATCTCTCTGTTCCTGACCGCACGTAGTTTTTTATACTCCTGGCGGGATCTGGCCATTCAGCATGAGAAGCTGAAACTGGAATCCATGGCCTCCCGTTTTGCTTCACTCAAAGCCCAGGTGAACCCGCATTTTTTGTTTAACAGTCTCAACGTATTATCGGGGCTGGTATACAAGGATGCTGATCTTTCGGCGCAATTCATTCGAAAACTGGCAGAAGTCTATCGCTATGTACTGGACCGGCAGGAAGAAGAACTGGTACCTATTCAGGAAGAGCTGGAGTTTGTCCGTTCGGTAGTCTTCCTGCAACGTATCCGCTTTGGAGAGCACCTGCACGTACAATTTGATGTTCCGGATAATGCTTCTTTCCTGGTAGCTCCGATGGCCCTGCAAATGCTGATCGAGAATGCGATCAAGCACAATATCATCTCTGCGGCCAGCCCGCTGCGTATTACGATCCGGGTGGAAGGCGATGACCTGGTGATCAGCAACAACCTCCAGCACAAGAAGGTAGTGAAAGACAGTTTAGGTATCGGTCTGGAAAACATTAAAAAGCGCTATGACTTTCTTACAGATCGACCGGTGGAGGTACTGCAGGTCGATGAACAATTTATTGTAAAACTCCCCATAATCCAATCCCAATGAACCGCATTGTAATTATTGAGGACGAACCTTTCGCTGCGGATCATCTGGAATTGCTGATCCGGCGCCTCAGGTCCGACACAGAGATCGTGACCAAACTGGCCACCGTTGCCGAAGCTATTGCCTGGCTCCACACCGCATCTGATTATGACCTCATTTTTTCCGATATCCAGTTGGGAGACGGCATCTGCTTCGATATTTTTCGAGAGATCAACGTCCAGGTGCCGATCATCTTTACCACGGCCTACGATCAGTATGCGCTACGGGCTTTCAAGGTGAACAGTGTTGACTACCTGCTGAAACCGATCGATCTGCCCTCTCTGCAGGCAGCCTTTGAGAAACTGGATCGTTTGCGCGTTGAGCCGGCACAAGCCTTATCACCAATGACTACCAGTCAACTCGACCGGCTATTGCAATCCATGCGGCCGGACTACAAGCAGCGCTTTGCGGTCAAGATCGGAGATCACATCAAAATGATACCGGTGTCAGAGGTGGTCTATTTCGAAAGTCGACATAAACTCACCTACCTTTTCACGGAAAATGGCAAAAAATACCCGGTTCAATACACCTTACACGAACTCGAAGAATTACTGGATCCACGACTATTTTTCCGGATCAACCGGCAAATGTTGCTGCGGGATACGGCTATTCAGGATGTAGCCGCCATCAGTAACAGCCGTTTAAAGGTATCGATTCCTTTTACAAAAGATACCGTAGTAGTCAGCCGGGAACGTTGCCAGGAATTTAAGGAATGGATGGATCAATAGGGGGTCAGAGAGTCGTAAGTCCATCAGTCGTAAGTCTTTGCCGAATTAGGTACAACGGCGCGACTTACGACTAATCGATTTTCAGACTACCAACTGATCAGTAATCCTGCACCACCCGCGTCCCGGACAGGCTATCATGCCAGCCCACCGGCCGGGAGCCAAGGAAAGAAAAAGGTTCGAAGGGGATCAGACGGGCAAAGGTACGGCCGACAATAGCACCGAAGCTGGGCTTGTTTCCATTTGCGTCTACCACTCTGGTTTTGGTCAGGAATTTGGCCGGTGTTTTGCCGAAGGCATACTCGAAGCCGATCCAGTATCCGGGAATGGCCAGGAGCATCGCCAGGACGGAAATGGAAGACATTACCGTACCTTGTACTCCCAGGATGGAATTACCACCTTCAAAAATAAAAACGATAATGACCAAAACAATATACACTCCGATGCGGTCGAGCATATAATTGGCCAAACGATTGCCGGTGCTGGCCAGATGATAATCGGGGTTGTAGTCTGGTTTTTCAATGGGTTCAAAATCCAGAATTTCGTTAGAATCGCTCATAATAAGCTAAGTTTAATTAATTCAAGTTGTCAGTTACCCAGTTTGAGAATCGCGAAATCCCGTATCGAAGATCGGGATGTCAGTTGTCAGTTTGTTCTGCAAATGCTGAAAATCAATGTTCTATCCCCGGATTGGAGAGAAATGAGGGTTTCGGTCCCCTCATCATCGTATTGACCATTTCAATTTTAGCTTTGCTCATCACAACTGGCCACTGATCACTGACCACTTAAACTAACATAGGTGTTGAGAGAGAATATTAGATATACAAAACTAAACGGAGACACGGCCCCGCTTAGTTCCATCTTTTAAAAAAAAAATAAATTTTGATATATCAAACTCGTTCTCCTGTAAAGTATTAGCACAATTGCCGACTAATGTTGGTGGAAAGCATCCGACACAAAGCCCAATACTACCGGCAGTGCGGTGCGCCAATACGTCCAGTTATGAGCACCGTCGCGCACGCGATATTCGTGGGGAATTTCCTTCTTCCGCATAGCGATATGGATCAGGCTATTGCCTTCATACAGAAAATCGTCGTCACCGCAGTCGATATACCAGCGGATCGACTTAATATCATCGGCCGATATATCCTCGATGAGGGAGAGGGCGTTATGACGCTTGTAATAGGGCTCCAATGCCGCTTCATCGTAAGTTTCATTAGTGCGCGTCATGAATTGCTTGGCCTGTTCCATGGAAAGCGGACCAATATAGGCACTAAGCGGGCAGGCAGAGGAAAAAAGTTCCGGATGATGCAGGGCGTACATAAAAGTGCCGCCACCGCCCATTGACAGGCCGGCCACCGCACGGTAGCGCTTCTGTCCCTTGATGCGGTAGGTCTTTTCCACGTACGGCATCAGTTCTTCAAAAAAGAAATCTTCGTATCGCCATTTGTTATTGATATCATTGAAATACCCACGACGGCCGGTATCAGCGTCCGGCATTACGATGATCATCGGAGTAGCAATACCTTCCCGGATCGCCTTATCCGCGATATGCAGTACCTCGCCGAACTGCACCCAACCGGTCTGGTCATCGCCGGCTCCGTGTAAGAGGTACAAGACGGGATAGCTCCTTTCGGAAGTTTCATAATCGGGCGGAAGGTAGATGGCAAACTTGCGATCCATACCCAGGATATCACTTTTTACGGAAAGGTTGTCGTAAACTTTTCCGGTCATCTGGGCAAAAGCAGAAAGGGTGAGCAGCAGGCAGCCGGCCGACAGCACTAAACGTTGCATCATGGTTTTTCGTTTTTTAGTAACATCTTGAAAATCGTAAGCGCTCAATTTGCACTGAAGACTTACGACTTAAAAATAATGACTATCTCCCAAAACGATGGAGAATTTAGTGCAGAAGCGGCGGAAACAGATAAAATTCCCGCAAGATAGCATGGGCGAGGCCGTGCCAACCATACCATCCAGGCAATGTTCAATTCGTAACACGCACCAATTTCTCCATTCTTAAAAAAAATCGTAGTATCGTAGCATCATATCACCGTAGGATTAATATGGATTCCAGTCAGTTACATCAGGAAAATAAGGAGTTGAAGATCATCAATGCCATTGCCCATCAATTGAACCGGGAAGTGGGATTGCAAGCGGCCCTGAAAAACAGTTTGCAACATACCGTAGAATTGCTTGGGCTTAATACCGGCTGGATCTGGCTGGTGCATCAGCAAACCCAGTCGGTGTATCTGGCTGCCTCCCACAACCTACCGCCGGCCTTTACCCAACAGCCGGAAAAGCTTTCGGGTTGGTGCTGGTGTATCGAAAAATACCTGACCGACCGGATGGATACCACCGTTAATATCAGTGAGATCAGTTGCAGCCGTCTGAAGGACCTGGAACACGGTACGGCCGGACTGCGCTATCACGCCAGTGTGCCGCTTTTCTCCGGCCGGGAAAAGATCGGGATCATGAATGTACTGACCAGTGAATCCCGCCAAATGACGGAAACCAAGCTGCAATTGCTACACACCATCGGCGACCTACTCAGTATGTCCGTACAGCGGGCACAATTATTTGAGGAAAGCAAAACACAAGGTGCCAGGGAAGAACGCCGTCGACTAAGCCGGGGTCTGGGGGAGCACATCCTGCCTACGATCGACCGGCTGCTGATCAAATTGCAGGCCGCCCAATTGCCCCATTTAAAAGAAGATATCCAATCCATAACCCAAAGTCTCCGGGAATCCGAACAACTGGCCGACCATCTGTTGACCGCCGTGCAGGAAATGCAGGACACCCTAAAAGATATGGCCGCTACGGAAGCGCAACCGGCCACGCCCCTCCGTTATCCCGGTCCTCCCCTTTCCAGCCGGGAAAAGGAAGTGCTTACCCAATTGCAAAGCGGTAAGACCAACAAACAGATTGCCGACGAACTCTTTATCTCGGAACGGACGGTGAAGTTTCACGTCAGCGCCATTCTACAAAAGCTGGATGCTGCCAATCGCATGGAGGCGGTACAGGTGGCTATGCAGCGGGGAGTGCTGTCGGTTTAATGTAGATGAGGATGTGCCTGAGTGCAGAAAACGGAAGTAGAAATGACATAAGCTTATTGGAAGTGATCCTAGAGTATTGAGGAGCATTTCGGTAGCGTTCTAGCTGTGGGGCCGGTAATTTTGGTATCAGACATAAGGAGTGGATTAGGGTGGGCCCACCCTGCTGCCTCCGCCGCCGACCAACCTTCACCTCCTGAACGTCAAGGACAAACCTATCCTATGCTCAAGAAGACCACTGGCCGCAGGAGTATGCATTGTTGAATTTCTTTCAGCAGGGACCCACTACTGAAAAAATTTTGTTCAGTCAAACTATATGATAAGCTATGATGAATGGTAAAAAACTTCGAGGCGGCTCATTAGAACCAAAAGAATAAGTTATCAACTATGAAGCTATAAATATACACAAAAAATTTTTATTTAACATAAAATAACACTTTTTTATTCAAAATACTTTCTAATATCTCTTCCCATATGATAGCTGAATCCCATCAGCAGTAATTGATAACAATCAATATTAACACCAGACCTGTACCATCGTACAGGCCCAAAACTAGCCTTCTGCCCGGGGCCCCAACCGTCGGTTAACATGATCTTTGTATCGTAACAAAAAGAGAAGATCATGACAAAACAACACACATCGGTAGCCCTCATCACAGGTGCTTCGCAAGGACTGGGATTGGCCACAGCCGAAGCCCTCATCCAACGGGGATGGACACTGATCATCAGTGCCCGTAATGCAGCACGACTGCGCGCAGCACAAAAACAACTAGCCGTTTACGGTAAGGTATTTGCCATCTCCGGCGACGTAAGAGACGAGATACACTTATTGCAGTTTCCTGAATTACTGGAAAGAGAAAGCCTGACACTGGATCTCATCATCAATAATGCCTCCACACTGGGCGCTTCGCCCCAACCGGCGCTGTTGGGGTATGATATTGAATCCATTCACCAGATCTATCATACCAATGTAATCGCTCCACTTTCACTATTGCAAAAGGTGCATCCTTTCCTAAGTGATGGGGCTTCGATCATTAATATCAGTAGTGACGCCGCGGTAGGAGTTTATGAAGGCTGGGGTGGTTACGGTGCCAGTAAGGCAGCACTCGACCACTGGACCGCTATTCTGGGTAAAGAACAACCCCAATGGCATATCTATGCCTTCGATCCGGGCGACATGCGCACGGCCATGCACCAGGCTGCTTTTCCCGATGAAGATATCAGCGACCGGCCGTTACCGGAGGAGATCGCAGTACCGACACTGCTCGAACTGATCCGGTGCTTACCCCAAAACGGCCGGTATGTGGCCGGACAGTGGCCGACCGAAACGCCTGGGGTGATCTCCCCGGTGCAGTCCATGACGCTGCTGAAATAACATTTCATTCACCCGACAATTAGCCCACTATGTTAGTAACGAATCCCACATTTTTTGAATTTGAATTGCCGCAAACACTCACTCAGCCGCTGCCCACTGAGGAGCGTGGAATAGAACGTGATCAGGTCCGCTTAATGGTATCAAAACTGATGACCGACAGCGTTTTCCATACGACCTTCACCCATATCGACCGTTTTCTACGGGCCGGTGATGTGTTGGTGATCAATACCTCCGCCACCATGCCCGCTGCCCTGGATATTACCCTGACGACCGGCCAACAGGGGCGGCTCCATCTTTCCACCCATCTGGACGGCAATCGCTGGCTGGCTGAGCTAAGGCAAGTGGTAAAAGGGATTCCCAAACGTTTCTTTCTGGCACGTACCGGCGATGAGTTGCGGCTCCCAGGGAATGGAGAAGTCCAACTGCTCTACCCATATTATGAAACCGGCAGGGATGAAAGCCCCTCTGCCTTCGGCATCTCCCAAAAGGGGAGACTTCAAGTTAAGGAGAGAACAGGCAGATTAAAGGATCATTTACATCTTTGGGAAATAGAATTGCGGCTTCCGGCACCGCTCAGCGATTACCTCCAACATTTCGGCAAACCCATTCGTTATGACAACCGGCAATATCCCCTGGCTTATTATCAGACGGTATTCGCAACCCAAGCGGGAAGTGCCGAGATGCCGTCTGCCGGTCGCGCCTTTACGCACCCCCTGATCACCCGACTGTTAGCGAAAGGAGTGCAGTTTGCACCGATCACTCTTCACACCGGCGTTTCCAGCCTGGAAGTAGCGGAACGTCCATACCCGGAATATTTTCAGATCCCGGAAGCAAGCGCCTCGCTCCTCAATCTGGCCCAAAGAGAAGGCCGGCGGATTATTGCGGTAGGCACCACCGCCGTTCGCGCTCTGGAATCTGCCGTAAATGAAAATGGAGAAGTAGAAGTCCGCCACGGCTGGACGGATCTATACATTACTCCCGAGAGGGGAATGCGGATAGTAAACGGCCTGCTCACCGGGCTGCACGAGCCTCGTGCGTCCCATCTGCACATGCTGGAAGCGCTGGCCGGGAGTGCCCATCTGGAAATTGCTTACCGAGAAGCGATTGAAAAGGGTTATCTGTGGCATGAGTTCGGGGATTTGCATCTTATGTTGTGATATGATCATATGGTGATTTGGTGATGTAGTGATTTGGTGATGAAGCGATGTGATTTCCAAAACGTCTTGCTAAGACCGGTAGATTTGGTTACCTTCGGGAATTAAAACGCATTGTTGAATAGGGAATGGCCGCGAATCAGCCATCGCAGGTTCATAGTACGTTATATCAGGAAATTCCCAAAAATCTAATTACCGGATTATGAAAGCATTAACATTTATTCCTCGCTCTGTTCTGTTCCTTTTCCTCCTTAGCACCATGACCACACTTTCCGCCCAGGTAGACTTTGGCAGTGGGCAGGGAGAAAGCGATGTCGTTATCATTTACGATGGTAACGGCCAGGGGCAAAGCTACAAGGTGCGCCGCCCTTCCAAGAACAATCTGAAACGTTACCCGGTGGTAACCTTAGGCAACTCTCCCGTTTTTCAGGAACTTGCTTCTGCGGGCGAACAGCCAAAAACTGCACCCGACGGATACTATGTGGTATTCTCCATTGGAGATGACATCGGAGGAAAGCAGGCGCTCTACACGGCCAATGGTGTGACTTACCGCGGCATCTGGCGGGTAGTAAAACCCATCTCCGGCAGCGACTTCAACAGTGCCGGAGAACTGGTCGTTCCGGAAGGCATCATTGTAAAGGAACGGCTGGTTGCGGACTTCCTGATCGTGTCACGGGCCAACTCACTGGCAGGGCCGATCAATTAATTAGAGTCATAAGTCTATCAGTCATTAGTCGTAAGTCAGCAGTGCTAGTGCTGACTTACGACCAATTTACTTATCCTAACTTCCTACCGGCAGCAAATAATTATCCAGAATATGCCGGGCCAGTGCCCTCCCCTGCCGCTTCCCTTCATCGGTGGCAAATCGAAAATGATATCCGTTCATGATCCGGGATTCCGCACACTGATCGGCGGCCTGATCCAGATCGGTTATCGTCCTTTCTTTAGCTGTAGATAAGGCGGTGATAGATTCCATACGGATGTTTACATCCGGGCTTCCCAGTATCGCAGTTACAATCTCAGCGCCTCCGGCACCTACTGCGGCGTGGGCTGAGGGATATTCCGGCCAGGGCGGCGTCAGCATTTCCGGTTCCCAATCCGGTTCCGCGGTGGTGGCCGGATTAATCGCTACCGAACCAGTCCGAATGGCCGTATAGGGTCGCCAGGTATCATAATGATATTTTGCTTCCAGCGAGGCGATATAAGTATCATAAATATTCATATTGATCAGGGCGAACATGCGGGCAGTCTCCGCAAAGGATAAAGATCGCTGTTCCGCTACGATCCGGCCGATACGGTTCCAGCTGTGTTCGGCAAACTCTGCCCACCAATGGGCAAAATTGGTCTGATCTTCACTCCGCACTGTACTTCCTTTTCTACCGTATTCCTGTACTTCCAACAAAGACGCGGTGTACACCTCACTATCCAATGCCGGAGGCGGAGGTGAACGAAACTGTGTAACGGAATCCAGGGTAAATGGCCGGGCATAGTCGAAGTCCGGATAAAGCACCCAGTTATTAAATCCCGGAGTATACTGGTAGGCGCCGGGCTTATTCATGGGCGTATAATCTCCCTGTTTTTCGTGGCCGTCTCCTTCCCGGAGTTCTATGATGGTCCGGGCAACGGAGTTGCCAAGCATTGTCCCCTCAGCCAAACCGGTAGTATCTGCTATGGTCTGTAACCAGCGATCGCATACACTTTGGATCGTATCCAATCGTGCCGGATAAGCGGCTGAAAGGATGGTCCGGGCGGCAGCTACCGTAGCGGCAATGGGATTAGCCCGCGGCTGTTCGGTTTCGAATACGTAGGTCTCGTAGTGCGGATCGATGCTGTTTACGGCATCGTGGATAGCCAGATGTACCATTGTCAAAGCACGAACCCCGATAAAAGAGTAGAACTGATCGTGCTCGTTGGCAATGGTGTAGGTGAAGTGGTTGAGATCTAGTAAGATCTCGTGATCGAGCTTATCGATGCTTTGGGTAACGGCTTCTTTTTCAGGGGTTGATCTACAGGAAACCGCAACAAGCAGTGTGATCAACAAAAAGAACCACGTCCGATCCAGACGAAAAAAAATGGGTTTTAGGTGTTGCATAGCTGGGAGGTTTGTTCCTCCCCTTAATCCGGAGTCCCCGCGATGCGTTACCCAAACCCATATATTATCAGGAAAATATCTTCAGTGAGGTCATGGTCAATGAACCGGCCACATACTTATCATTGAAGATCTCCACTTCATCCTTTTCATCCTGGAGTCCAAGTGTATACAGTAATGGATAGTAGTGATCCGGCGTAGGAATAGCCAGTTGTGCTGCACTTCCCAAAGCCTGATAATTGATCAGCGCATCATGATCTTTTTTGCGGATCTTATCCTTGAATACTTCACTGATCTCTTTGGCCCAGTCGTAACCATAGTTGGGCGTATTCATGTGCTGCCAGTCGACCCGGCGCAAATTGTGCACCATATTGCCACTCCCCATAATGAGTACGCCTTTTTCCCGCAGTGCACTCAGTTCAGAAGCCAGTTTATAATGATAGGCCGGTGGCCGGTGGTAGTCGATGCTAAGCTGCAGAACGGGGATGTCCGCATCCGGATACATATGCCGCACAACGGTCCAGCATCCGTGATCGAGCCCCCAATCGTGGTCCAGGCCTACATCCGTACTTTCCAGCAATTTCACGGTCTCCATCGCTACTGCCGGACTGCCCGGGGCCGGATATTGTACCGCAAAAAGCTCATCCGGGAAACCGCCAAAATCATGGATGGTCTTCGGATGCTCCATGGCGGTGATGTGCGTGCCGCGGGTTAGCCAGTGAGCGGAAATACATAGCACCGCCACCGGCCGGGGTATCTCCTGCCCCAGCCTGGCCCAGTGACGACTGAATTCGTTATCCTCGATGCCGTTCATCGGTGATCCATGGCCGATAAACAAGACCGGCATTTTTTTATCGCGGGTGGAAAGTCCATCCGCCATTTTTGATAAAGCACCTAATCCTGCCATAGCTGCTAATCCTCCTGTCAATTTAATGAGAAAATCTTTTCTTCGCATAAATACATGTATATACATCTATTAACAAACAAAATTAAAAAAGGATGAGCTCTTTCCAAGCTCATCCCTGTATTTAATAGTTTGACGGAAATAAATGAAACAAATTTTTCTTAAGGTTTTGAAAATTTCAAACGCCATCTTCTGATAGTCAATTGCTTATCGAAATATTAAAAACCTAAATTTGTTTCATTTATTTTTTCTCCGTCTCTTATTACGAAATTGAGGTATAAATGCTATAGTCCGGAAGGCAATTCCAGCGTTAGCTGGGTAGGCGTACATCTGGTGTAGCACACCTGCACATTGTAAGTTGGGTGCGTGTAGCAGATGATCTTCCAGTCCCAACCATCCGGGCAACCGAAAGTAGGATCACCTTTACCTGCGGTTTGGTTTCCCAGGTTGATCCATCTTCCACTCGGATCGAGTACGACGAATCCTTTCACCTTCATCTGGCGGCCATCACTTTCCGTGAGCATGTACAGCTTACGACCATTGCGGCGGTCTGTCAGCAGGTGGTTGCGGCCGGCCTGGACCTTTTTCAGATCCACTTTGGCAATATTGGTACGGGCATCGTATTCCACGACGGGGTCCTGCAGAAGATAGTTGCCGGAGCTGGCTTTGATCTTTTCGAAATTCAGGGAGTACAATTGAGAAAATGAAGCAGTAGCGCTGATCATTAAAGCAAACAGGATTAAATAAGTCTTTTTCACAGGTAATTGATTTTAGGTTGAAAATTTTTGGGTTACACAAGGGAGTGTATGCTGTGAAAAAGATGTACCCACGAACTGAAAAATTATTTGAATTTTTTCGTTTTCTCTTCCAGTGCTACGTCCTGTTCCTTCTTTAAATGGATCTGAATATTCAGCACCAGTTCCTCAGCGCCGGCAGATAAAGCAGCTTCTTTTGCCTGTTCCACCACCTTTAAAAGATCAGGTAATGGCCCTTCCATTAAAGTAGCAAAAGGCTGAACTTCGTATTTCACACCGGATCGCTGAATGGCATAGATGGCCTCATCGATGATGGGATAGGCATCGGCGTTATTGATGGGAATGAGTTGGAGAGAGAGGTTGACGTTGTTATTCGAATTCATGATGTCTTTTTTAGTCGGTCAGTCGTAAGTCGGTTAGTCGTAAGTCGGCATTTTTGACTCACGCTGATTATTAAGGTATTATAAAAAGCAAGCTCCGGCAAAGCGCGACCCTTGCTATCGCGTTACTTTGCCGGAGCTTATCGGAAGATCATATTTGTACAATAAGGCCAACTCTTGACAACATCTAAGGCCGGATCACTTTCCCTTCCTTCTTCGCCCGTTGCATCGGGTTCATCTGCTCCTTCACCTTATTGGTCTTAAAGACTTTGAAGCGGCTCGGCAGTTGTTTCACCGGCCAGTTGTTGTTGCTCTCATCGATATCGGCCGTTTCCTTATACGGGTCGATCACGATCCCGGTGACCACTTTATCTTTGACGAATACCCGGGAGAATTTATCCTCGTTTTTCCTCCAGATCTGTACCGGTATCCGTTCTATTTCCTTCGTACCATCCTCAAAGGTCCACTCAATGATCACGGGCATTACCAGGCCGCCTTTGTTGGAGAAGAAGAGCTGGTAGTAATTTTTATCCCCGTACATCGCTTTCTTTTCTTTTTCCGAAAAGGTCTGATCGTACAGATAGGTAGTGA
>JAGQXH010000014.1 GCA_020436695.1 Lewinella sp.
AAGATGCTTTTTTTGTCAAAGTCGGCTTAAATGAGACAATGACGGCGCTTGATATCCTGGAAGGGCGCCTGATCGTAGAGATCGGTATGGCCGCTGTCCGGCCGGCAGAGTTTATCATCCTGCGTTTCTCACACAAGATGCAGGAGTCTTGATCTGCAGTTGGAGCGCACCCATCGTCTATTCTTTATTACCTAAAACTTAAGTATCATGGCTGACGAAACTAATAATAACAATAATGAAAATGTAGAAGAGGAGGAAGTGGTTGTGAATGAATCAACCTTTTCACCTGATCAGACTAATGACAGCTTTGACAACTATCGGGAGGGACTCTCCGGCCCCATCAAGAATGCCGCCAGTGATGGAAAAGTGGCTTGCACCGAATATAATAGTAAAAAAGTAATCAGTGGCTATAAACGTTGTGCCTACCAGAGAGCTGGTAAAGCTTACATAGAGTATTCCAACATCAGCGTTTGCATTTCCACTATGCTGGCAGAGGACGTGAGACAGATTAAGTCAAATATAGACGTATACATTGCGCAAAGTGGCACATTGAAGGAAAATCTTTCCGGTGCCCTGGAGCAGATCAGCGGCATTAAAAAGAAACTGGGAGAGCTTAATGACGCCGCCTGCAAATTAAAGGATGCATTAAAGGATTCCTGTAATTCAGAACAAAAGAAAGCACTGATAAAAGGCTTACCACAAACTTCGACCCAGGAGAAATTCAACGATGCGGTCAGTAAGATCATTGCTCAGGCCGAGGCTGCCTGTGATATGGCCGATAGTACATTTGAAAGTAGTGTCAAAGTTGCCGGGATCAATGCATTTTCCAATGTGGGAAGCTTATTGGAATACGGTAAAACGATGGAGGCAAGCGCAACTGTTTTTGATAAAGATATTCAGGCGAATATTAACAGTGCCAAAGAACTACAAGCTGCTACCTATGCTGCTTTCCTCGAAGCCCTGCAACTGGAGAGTACCGATGAATATAAGAAATATAAAGCTTTACTGATCGAAGAAGCTCTTGAGGTGACTCAGGAGTTTGCCACTGATCCTGACAAGATCGAGATACCTGTAGATCTGAATACTTTAGAAAAGATATGTGAGAAGGTTGAAGGTACATTTACCAATACCCTCTGTTAAGGAAGGCTAAGCGCTATTTTTTTAAAACCGAAAATCAATAATAAACATGGCTAACCCGGGAAATACAGCGGTAATGTCAGCCCCTGAAGATGCAATAAGCCCTTCTCAGGAGTATATCGACCGTCTCAAGGATCAACTGGATGCGGCAAATAGAGCGCTCAAAAATGCCAATGCCAATTGGTCGAAAGCCAAGAAAGAGCATGGAAATGCTTTGACCTGGAAAGGTCTCTTGGAAACGCAGTGGAAAAGTATTCAGTTGACCCATGAATTGGCCAACTCTCTGTTGATCGATCTTGAATCAATGGAGGCACAGGCAAGAAACGTCTGTTCAAATGTGGAATGCATGCAATATGCTTTGATCCTTTTCATTCGGGAATTGCGCGATACTGTAGTAAAAGTGGAAGAACTGGCCGCATTAATGAAAAATCTTATGGATAGGGTTGCCTGTTTGACCGATCCGGTACTGAATCCGAATGAATCCATCATGTTGCATCTTACCAATTTGCAGAAAATGATCGAAGAGTCATTGGTGATGCTGCTGGATGGGATCAGAGCTTCCCTTAAGGCAATTCAGGCCGGTAATCTCCTGAAGCTGTGTATTTGTAATGATAAGGATGGGGATTATGGTTTGATCTTCAACCTGGTCCAGATTATCGATCTGTTGAAAACCGCTACCCGATGCGGACCTTCCAGGCAGGCTGACATCGATGAATCTCAAACCATCGGAGAATGCACCATTACCTTGCCAGATCCTGATTGTCGGACGGAACAAAAGCCTTATGTACTGTGTGAAGCCGGGGAAGATTGTGAAAGCAGCGAGTACTGGCAGGAAACTAAACAGGATTACGAAACGGCTTGTCAACTGGTAAAAGAAAAGAAATGTGTGGTGGATCACTACAATAACTGCCGGGAGTTGGCCCAGGCTCAATACGATGCAATTAGCACGGCACTAAAAGCGGCGCAAGAGGCCAAGGCTTGCTAAATCATTTTTCATCAAAAAATAAAAGTATCTCATAATGGCTTCAGATTATCCAGTACCCAAGTTTCATTTCCAGGTAGAATGGGGTGGAACAAAAATAGGTTTCACCGAAGTAAGTGGTCTCGACTTTGAAACCGAGGTCATTGAATACCGGCACGGGGCTAGTCCGGAATACCTGAAAACCAAACAACCCGGGCTGACCAAATTCGCAAATATAACCCTGAAACGAGGCACCTTCCAGTCTGACAATGAATATCATGACTGGTGGAAAGAGACCAAGTTCTTTCAGGAAGGTAACGAAACGGCATCCCGTTATCGGAGGGATCTCACCATCAGTCTGCTGGGAGAAAACCACGAGCCCATTATTGTGTGGAAGATTAAGAATGCCTGGCCGACAAAAATCCAGTCGACCGATCTGAAGGCCGACGGGAATGAGGTGGCCATAGAATCTATGGAATTGGTGCACGAAGGCCTGGTAGTAGAGCATAGTTAGTCGCTGAAATCCTGAATCCCGATGGCAGATTATTACCCACCGGTCAGTTTTCACTTTCGGGTGAATTTCACCGGCTTGTCCGAAAAACAGCACGACATTAAATTTCAATCTGTGGGAGGGCTGAACGTTGAGTTTGACACCGAATCTATTAAAGAGGGAGGTGTGAACAACTTTGAACATGTATTGCCCGGTAGGACTAAATATCCGGATCTGGTCTTAAAACGCGGAGTTATTCCTCCGGGAAATTCTGCCGTGACCGACTGGCTGCTGGAAGCCGTTCAGAATTTTAATGTGCAGCCCATAGATCTCCAGGTTGTATTGCTTAATGAAATGCACGAGCCTTTAATGTTTTGGAAGATTATCCATGCCTGGCCGAAAAGCTGGAAAATGGCGGATCTCAATGCAGAAAAAGGAGAGGTCTTTATTGAAACGATCCAATTGAATTACAACCGGTTTGAATTTAAAGTACCATAATATGCCACTGGAAATAAGAGAATTGGTGATAAAAGCTGCTATCGGTTCGGGCAAGGAACAGAACGATACCCAACAGGGGGGAGGTGGAGACGAGTCAGAAGAAGGTAAGGGTAATCAGGCCATTATTCAGGCCTGTGTGGAAAAGGTACTGGAGATCATCAATGAAAAAATGGAAAGATGAGCGACGGCAAATTGTCCAAGGTGATTATCAGGTCTTTTACCGATAAACGACTGACACAGAAAGATTCGGAATATCCGGAATTTGTCCTGCCGATCAATCCGGAAAAGTACGCCAAGAATTTTAAGGTAGAGTATGAAGTGAAAAAAGCTCAGGGTAGTCAGGGGGTAGATGCCAAGTTTAAATCTACTGCGCCGGAAGAGTTGACGATCGAATTTACGCTTGACGGGACCAAAACGGTGGAAGGATATGGCCAGGACTTGTTCGAAAAACCAGTATCAAAACAGGTTGATGAATTTTTGAATACGGTCTACTTCATGAAAGGGGATATCCACAAGCCGAAATTCCTGAAGGTCAATTGGGGGGAGCATCTGATTTTCGATTGTATTCTTACTAGCCTGGACATCAATTACACGCTCTTTCATCCGAATGGAGAACCGCTAAGAGCCAAGTTGAATGCTTCTTTCCTCAATTACCTGGAACAGGAAAAGCGGGTTAAAAAGGAAGATAAAAAGTCGCCTGATCTTACGCATATCCGTATGGTGAAAGGAGAAGATACGCTGCCGCTCATGGTCTACCAGATCTATGGCGATCCTCAATGGTACATGCAAGTAGCCCGGGAGAATCAGCTGACCACTTTTCGCCAGCTCAGGATAGGACAGGAGATCGTATTTCCGCCATTCCAAAAAACAACAGAAGAAGCGTGAATAACGAACAGATCATACCCAACAAGTCGAAATCTGATACGCCGACCTTTTCCGTTTTCTCGGAGGGAAAAGCAGTATCTCCCACCTATCAGTTCCTGGCCATTGCCATTGTCAAAGAAGTGAACCGTATTCCGACGGCAAAACTTGTAATCCGGGATGGTGAGGCTTCCGAAAGCGATTTCGCCTTTAGCAATAAGGCCGATTTTGCCCCCGGGAGCAAGATCGAACTGAAATCCGGCATGGATGGAGATGACGATACCGCTTTTAAGGGGATCGTCATCAAACACAGTATCAAGGTAAGAGAAAACGGGGATGCTCACCTGATCATCGAATGTAAGGATGAGAGTGTAAAGATGACCATCGGCCGGCACAATAAATACTATGAAGACAATAAGGATAGCGATATCATTTCGGAACTTCTGGGTAAACATGGCGTGAAAGGCAAAGTGGATGCCACCAAGGTCAAACATAAGGAAGTGGTGCAACACTACTGCACCGACTGGGATTTTGTCTTGTCACGAGCGGAAATGAATGGTCTATTGATTATTGTTGATGACGGCAAGGTGAACGTGCAGGCACCGGATACTTCCAAAAAGCCACTTCTGAATCTCAAGTACGGCGGAACACTGATCGAATTTGAAGCGGAAATGGATGCCCGTTACCAATGGAAGAAGGTGGAAGCCAAAGCCTGGGACTATTCCAGCCAGAAATTATTTGAGACCCAGTCTTCATCCACGGCCTTTAAAGATCACGGCAATATTGCGGGTGGAAAGCTTTCCGGGGTAGTTGGTCTGGATGCTTACGAGCTACAGCACAGCGGGTATGTAGAAGATGGTGAATTGAAAGCCTGGGCCGACGCGGCCATGCTCAAGAGCCGGCTGGCCAAGATCAGGGGACGCGCCAGGATACAGGGTATGGTGGCCAAGCTGAAACCTGGAGAAATGGTGGAGCTTGGCGGGGTCGGAGAACGTTTTAACGGGAATGCCTATGTAACGGCCGTTCAACAGGAACTGGTCAACGGTACCGTTTACACGAATGTGCAGTTCGGCCTGGCACCCAAATGGTTCTATCGGAATGATGATGTAATCGATGCACCGGCAGCAGGGCTTTTACCGGCCGTGCACGGCTTGATGATCGGTAAAGTAGTAAAACTGGGAGGGGATCCCAACGGGCAGGACCGCATTCAGGTAAAATGTCCCGTCATCGATGATAAGGCAAAGGGGGTCTGGGCCAGACTGGCCAGCCAGGATGCCGGTAAAAGCCGGGGATGGGTGACCCGTCCTGAAATTGGTGATGAAGTTATTGTAGGCTTTGTCAATGGAGATCCCCGCGATGCTATTGTCCTGGGGCAATTGCATAGCGGCAAGCACCCCGCGCCTATTCCGGCTGATGATGGAAATAATCTGAAAGGATACACTTCCAGAAGCGGAATGAAGATGACTTTTGACGATGGGAAAAAAGTGATCATCATTAAAACACCCGGTGGGAACAGCCTGACCATTAGTGAAGAAAAGATGATGATAGAGATCAAGGATCAGAATGGCAACAGCTGCAAAATGGACCCTAAAGGTATTGAGATGAAAAGCATTAAGGATATAAAAATTGATGCTAAGGGTAAGATCGACATTAAAGCGCTCCTGGGGATTAAAATGTTTGGCGGAATTCAGATCTCAGCCAAGGCGGCAGCACTTAGCCTGCTCGGTGCTGCTTCGGCTAAACTGTCCTCGGCCGGCATTACGAAGATAAAAGGCAAACTATTAAAATTGAATTAACATCTGAATCCAACCGAAAAAATATGCCACCAGCTGCCAGAATTACAGATATGCACATTTGCCCCAAAGTGGATCCCGGCCCCAAGCCCCACGTGGGAGGTCCGGTTATCGGCCCCGGTGTACCGACCGTACTTATAGCCGGCTTGCCTGCTGCCGTAGCCGGGGATAAATGCGTCTGTGTGGGGCCTCCTGATTCGATAAAAGAAGGATCAAAAACGGTGAAGATCGGTGGTAAGCCTGCGGCCCGCATGGGTGATCCTACCGCTCACGGTGGGAAGATCATCTTAGGGATTCCAAACGTGATCATCGGTGGATAAATGCCAAAAAAATGAGTGAAAAATCCTTCCTCGGAAGAGGGTGGTCATTTCCGCCTTCTTTTGATCTTGACAATCGCGAAGTAGAAATGGTGGGAGCTGCTGAAGATATCGATCAGAGCTTGCATATACTGTTGTCTACCAGCCTTGGGGAGCGGGTTTTACAACCTGAATATGGTTGCAATCTACAGGATTTTCAGTTCGAACCGATGAATCCTTCACTGCTGGGCTATCTGCGAGATGTGGTGGAAACGGCCCTGTTGTATCATGAACCCCGTATCAGAGTGGAGAATGTAAGTATTACAGAGTCAGACTCGTTTGATGCCATTGAAGGAAAACTGCTGATAGCGGTCGACTATTTCATCCGCGGTACGAATTCCAGGTTCAATTTTGTTTATGACTTCTATCTCAAGGAGGGTATTCCTCAATAGGCAATAATTCTCAGCACAAATCGGTATGTTTTTTTTCTCAGAAACGGATCACGAACTAGTCAGGGACGGTACGAGTCAATCGGAACGCAGTGTAGCTGCATTATCTCCTGATTATGTCAAAGTGGATGAAAGAAGGACTGAAGAGCTGCTCAACTTCATTTATCAGTATGCCCGGCAGATCAACTATTATCAGGGCAATCCGGAGCAAAGAGTAGGCGATTGGACGCCATTCTTCGGACGCAGCGTACCGTTTCAGATCGCCCTGATCGCTAAGTATGACAGTGCAGAGATCATGGCTCAGTTCCAGGCTTTGAAACAACTGGCCGGGACCACTCTCGTTTACAGCGACCTGTCTGCACTCTTCGATCTCAGCCTGAGTCTCGTAGAAACACTGGATCAGTGGTATCAGGGCCTGGAAGGAGACCGATCCGGGATACAGCAAAGTATTGCCAACCTGATCGAGACCAACTTATCCTTTAGTCTGAAAAGGCTGCTTGGTTATACCAATGCCGCCCGGGCCTGGGGGTACCAGGCTTCTTTTGATCTTAACCGGCTGAGTCGTTTTTGGGGTGTCGATCTGCCTGATAATCTGGACGTAAGATTTGCTATTGACCGTACTCTCGTAGATAAAAAAGGTAGTCGGAAAGCCAAGATCACATTCGCTCTTGCCGCTATTGAGGAGAACTTCCTTACGATCTATAAGGGACTGGATGCCATCGTAGCTTTTGCAAAAAAGGAAAATACCGTTGAGGAAAGCATTGCCGGCGTTTCGGACCATTCACCTCATCTGGGGCTGCTTTTCGCTTTTCTACGTCTTCTTAAACGATTGCAGGGAGATATTAACCGGTTGACGGATGCTCACCTTAAGTTTTTCTACGAAGAAGTGCTCCAACTCAAAACCAGGAAGGCGGTCCCCGACCGTGCCCACCTGGTATTTGCGCTGGCACAGCAACTGGAAGACCACCTGCTGCCCAAAGGCACCCGACTCAAGGCCGGGACCGATGAAAATGGGGAGGATGTTGTATTTGCCCTGGAAGAAGAGCTTGTAGTAACCAAGACCCGGATCGCCGCCTTAAAGACGCTCTACATTGATCAGGAAAAAAGTAGTCCGGACGATACTTTCCCCGTCGTAAAAGACCTCTATTATGCCCCTGATGCGACCAAAGCCGACGGGGTCAAGGAAAAGTTTTCCAAGAAGGTCGTTTCCAGTTGGAAAACACTTGGCGATCACCTTAGCAAATTCAGAGAAACACCGGAGGCAGATCTGAAGGCTTATCCTTTCGCCCGTCTGGGGCTTATTCTGGCTTCCAAAGTACTCTGGCTTAGAGAAGGCACCAGGACTATTACCGTCCGGATCGATTGCAACAAAGTGATTCCGCAAAGCCTCAATAACCAGCGTGTATTTAAAGTGAAATTCTCCGGTGAAGAAGGTTGGTTTTATCCGCAGGATCCGGCATCCGTGGTCAATGTCTCCGGAGGAGGTACCAGTACCTTACAACTGGACATCACGCTGCAACCCACTGAACTACCGGTATTTTTCCCCGGAACGGAATTCTTTGAAGCTGATTACGGTCATGTCCTCCCGATGATCGCTTTGGAATTCGATCATGTAGCTGCCAAAAAAGATCCTGAAAAAATATATTCTATTTATAATGATCTGCGGTGCCTGAAGATCACTGACATCCAAATAGATGTCACTGTTTGTGGGGTTCGCAATTTGGTCATTCAGGATGATGAAGATGTACTGGATGCCAATAAACCGTTTTTCCCATTTGGCGCTACCCCCCGCTCCGGCAGTTCTAACTTTTATGTGGGAAGCGAGGAGATCTTCAGTAAGCTCTGGACCGGAGTAGATGTGAAGGTAAGGTGGAAAGATCGGCCGAATCTGTCAGATTTAGCCGCCGAAAATTACTATGCAGTTTATCCCCGGTTTAGAGACGGTGGCCTGAGAGAAAATGATTTTAAAGTAGATGTGGCCTATTTGCTGGCTAAAGAGTGGAATGAAAAGGAGGCTTTTAAAAGTCGCTATTTATTTGCCCAGGACGATCAGGCTCCCGAAAAAGAAAGGGAGAATATTTGCGGTACAATAGCCCCTGAAACCACCATTTTCAACCTGCTACCGAAAGATTTTATAGATGGTGATGATGCTTCCTGTGATCAATTCCAGGACCCTTTTGAAGATCTCAATGCTGATACCCAATGTGGCTTTCTACGTTTTACCCTCAGCGGGGATGATTTCCAGCATTTGGAGTATCCGAATGTGCTGTCAGTACAATTGGTTGCCTTGGGGAGACATCCGGATATTGTCGCAAATGCCGTGTATAAAAACTCAAATGGTTTGCTAAGAGTTTTTACTGAAGAATTGGTCAAGGAAGCCCAGGATTCAGCTTATCAGGCCTATTTGGCAGATACTAGAGTGAGGTATGGAGGTAAGTTAGACGACGACAATAAATATGGACTGAACGATGTTCGAAATGAGGCAAATGAATCCGAAATAGAGATCGATGAGTTAAAGAATAAGATATCTGATACTCAGTCTTTGTTGAGTGATGCCATAAACCAGGGATATTCAGCTTATCAAAACTCTAATAAACTTACCGCAGAAAGCAGAGAAGTTGTCCTTCCAAACCCACCCTACACGCCGGAAATAGAAACACTGGTGCTCGATTATAGTGCCACGGCCAATCTGCAACAAACTCAAATGATCCACCTCTATCCTGATGAGGGTACCTATTTACTGCTACAGGATGCCGAAGATCATTCTCTTATCGAATCATCCGCACATTTGTTGCCTCAATTCATCCATGAAGGCACCTTGTTTATCGGACTGAGTGAACTGGAACCCGGTAGTAATCTGAACCTTCTTTTTCAGATCGCGGAATCAACGGCAGATCCTGAGGTAGACAAAGCTTCCGTCTGTTGGCAATATCTCCGAAATAATGAATGGAAAAACCTGGAAAGAGACTTTCATATCCTTTCCGACGGGACGGATGGTTTTATCCGATCCGGTATAGTCGCATTAGCTATACCTACGGATATTTCCAACGAGAAGACAAGCATCCTTCCCGGACATTTACATTGGATCAAGGCTTCCGCCCCATTGCGCACTGCAGCCATAGGTGAGACCATTGCTGTATACGCCCAGGCGGCGACAGCCATCTATCAGCCCAGTGAACAAAATAGTGCTACCCGACTTTCAGAACCTCTGGCTGCGGAAACCATCGGCAAATTTGTGGAGGGGGAGCCGGCCATCGATGAGATCCTGCAGCCTTTCTCCGGGTTTGGGGGAAGAACGGAAGAGTCACCGGCTACTTTCTACACCAGGATAAGTGAACATCTGAGACACAAAGGACGGGCGATCACGCTATATGACTATGAAAGATTGATCCTGCAAGCCTTCCCGCAGATCTACAAAGTGAAATGTATTACCCACACCTATGGCCGAAAAGGACGGGATACTAAAGATATTGAACTGGCCCCCGGCTACGTGACCATTGTGGTGATCCCGGATCTGCGTCAATTTAAAGTGGTAGACCCCTTCGAACCCCGGGCTTCACTCAGTTTGCTGGATGAGATCCAGGACTTTCTAAAGGACAAAACCTCTCCCTTTGTGGAATTGAAAGTGCTCAATCCAAGGTATGAGCAGATCTTTATTGAAGCCGATGTGAAATTCCGTAAAGGGAAAAGTGTGGATTTTTACACCGAACAACTTATTCAGGATATCCGCCGATTCCTGGCTCCCTGGGCTTTTGAAAGCAGCAACCAGAACATATCCTTCGGCGGCAAAATTTTCAAATCTACGATCCTGAAGTTTGTAGAAGACCGCGACTATGTGGATTACGTGATCAATTTTGTCATGAAAGACTTTGAAGGTATTGAACGGGATCCGATCACTGCCCGCACAGCCAGGTCGATCCTTCTCTCGGCTTCCTCCCATGAGATAGTTCCGTTTACCCAACAGGAATGCAATATAGATAATCCCCGGCTGGCGAATATGACCGGCATCGGTTACGATAAAATTGTGGCTAAAGGAAATTAATTATCCAAGACACATTAAATTATTACAGATATGTCAATTAAAAGCAGGTTAGGTCTTAAATCGCAGTTTATACAAGGCGCTATTCCCAGTGAAAAAGACTTTTGCGACCTTATAGATTCTGCTCTTAATAAAAGGGATGATCACTTTTTGGGGAAATGGACTCCAGGCGTTTCCTACCGGCATTGTGATGTGGTGATCTACAAAAAATCGTTATACATTCTTGATCTCACCATCGATCCCCAATGTGAAGAGAACGAAGAAGATCCGCCTGCCGGTTCAGCGGATATTGAATGTGACGAGCAGACTATCAACGAGCAGGGAGAATTATGCGACAGTACCCCCCCCGACCAGCATTGTCAGTGGTGTTTGATGGAATTATATAATCAGGACAATGATTTTATCATCTTAACTGATGAAGAAGGCCGGGAGATCGGAGTAGCCAGAGTACACGGCAGGGTAGGTATCGGGACGGACCAACCGGAAGCCAGACTGCATGTGACGGATCAGGAACATGGCCATATACTTTTGGAACCCAACCAGGACGGCGAACCGGCTATATCTCTGGTGAAGATCAATGTGCCTGTGGTGGGCGATCCCAATGAAACGGAGGAAAAAAACACCACCTTTTCACAACAAGATGACCGGGCTGTCCTACAAACAGATGCTCTGGGTTACGTTTTTTTCCAATTGCCCAAGCCACCGGTAAATGCGGCACAGGGAAAGACAAAATCCTCCAGCACGCCGGCTGTTGAACCGGCCACGCTGTTGTTGCTGTCAGTTGATCCTGATGATCGCGACCGGATCAGGGTGGGCGTGGGAACGGATGAACCTGCCGGCAACCTGGACATTACCCAAAAAGGAAGAGGGAAGTTGTTGGTCAATCCGGGGGAGCATCCGGAACAGGAGCTCTTTTTGATCAACCTGGAACCTCAGTGTGAGGGGCAATACGTGATGACGGCAATTGGAAGTGCCGCTGCTATTTTCACTACCGACGCCAATGGCGGTTTCCGTTTCAAGAAAGGTAAGGATCTTGACACTGCTCTTGGGCAACAGAGCGCCGAAGATGGGGAGACCTTAATGACTATCCACAGCAGTGGGAACGTAGGCATCGGGACGGAATTACCGGAGTCTGCTTTGCATATCACAGATAATGAATCCGGTTCTGTTCGAGTTCATCTGGACAATGATAATCCAGTATTGTCGATCATCAACGAACGGCCTTCACCGAATGCTCCGGACACCTACTTTGCCATTGGCGTGGATGACGAATATGGTGTAATGATTACGGATGCCCCAAGTGGGATCGTAATAAAGAGGGGGGAGAAAAAATCAGCCCGTTTCAAGCATGAAGTTAATATTAATCAGGGCGATAACATTATTTATATTCATCCGGAAGGTAGGATTGGGGTATCGACCATGGTATCGCCGGAATTCTACACACTCGAAGTGGAAGGAACGCTTAAGAATCTGTCGGCTTATTTGGAAACAGACGGCAGCAAGATCCAACAGACCGGTTCTTTGTCCGATGATGATGAAGTAGAGCTGTTGAAGAAATTGGATAAGCTGGACCCTATTCGCTTTATCTGGAAAGAACACACCAATTGTGCCGGAAGTGGAGAGCAGATCGGGTTTCACTCCCAAAATGTTTTTGAATGTATTCCGGAAGCAGTTAGTAAGTCTGGTTCGCTAAAATCCTACAATAATGCTGGAGTCACAGCTTTTTTAACGGAAGTGATCAAAAGACAACAAAAAGTGATCGATGACCTTTGCGAACGGGTGGCCAATCTGGAAAAAGATCGCAAAGGCGGCTCGGGTAGTAGGTCCTGATCTGCCTATCCTGTACCAGTAACAGAATATTGGAAATTCATTAACCAGCAACAATGCCCGAAGCATTATCCATAAAGAAAAGTGATTCCCGCTTTCCGGATTGGCTCAACTTTGCCGAACTCCGGAAGGAAGGGCTGGATCATATTGCCAAATTATCGGGGGATCTCTGGACCGATCACAATCTGCACGATCCGGGTATTACCATCATGGAAGTGCTGATCTATGCCCTGACGGATCTGGGATATCGCAGTCGGCTGGATATCAAAGATCTCTTTGCTAAATCCAAAAATGACCCAACTAGTGAAGATAATTTCTACACTGCGGCAGAGATCCTAACCTGTAACCCGCTAACAATTCTGGATTACCGCAAACTGCTGATCGATATTGATGGTGTGCGAAATGCCTGGCTCATACCGGCCAGCGAGCAGGAGGTGAAACTCTACTTCGATTGCAGAGAAAACGGCAGCCTGACCTATACACGCCCTGCTATACAGCCTGTTAAATGTGTGAAAACTGATAGCCTGGGGAATGAAACGACTTACGAGGCAACGATTGATGACTATGAGTTGAAGCTTAGAGGGCTTTACAATGTATACCTGGATATAGATCCTGTCCGCCCCAAAGACCAGGCCCGGGGCATGGGAAAAAGCGATGAGTTACCAACAGGACGTATTCTTACCGAGGTGCGTAACCGACTGCACCTTCACCGAAATCTATGCGAAGATTTTCTCAATATCAGTATCCTGCAGGACGAACAGATCAGCATATGTGCCGATATTGAACTGACCGAAAATGCTGCGGTGAATGAAACCCTGGCCAATATCTATGCGGAACTACAACAACTGGTTTCTCCCAATGTGACTTTTTATTCCCTTGGCCAGATGATAAAAAAGGAAAAAAGTCTGGAAGATATCTTCCTGGGACGCCCTATGGTTAGGGAAAGCCATGGTTTTATCGACGTAGAAGAATTAAAAAAGCTGGAGATCCCAACCGAATTACACGCTTCGGATTTCTACCAGGCTATTATGCGTGCAGTTGGAGTGAGAGCCGTACGCAATCTGGTACTGGTTAATATGATCGACGGAATACCACAGACTACCGGTGCAGAATGGTGCCTGCAACTGACGGCCAATCACCGGCCCATTTTCTCTCCCGAGCATTCGAATTTCAATTTTTTTAAGAATACACTTCAGTTTAAGGCTCAAAAGGAGATCGTCATTCAACAGTTCAAACAAAGACTTTCCGATTTTTCCAAAGCCCTACTTAAGGATGCCGACCTGGATTTAAGTGTGCCTGGAGGGAACTATCGGGAAGACCTGGCTGATTATCTGTCCATACAACACGAATTCCCATTGGTTTACGGGATCGGCGAAGGCGGCCTTCCGGAAAATGCCAGCAACGAGAGGAAGGTACAGGCCTTACAGCTGAAGTCCTATCTCACGTTCTTCGATCAGGTGCTGGCTGACTATCTGGCTCAATTGTCTCATATCCGCGATCTGTTTTCCTGGTCAGTTGACCATACTAACGGAAGGGATATTGCCAGGCAAAAGACTTATTTTTCCAATTCTTTAAACAATATACCGGAAATCGAAAAGTTGATACGCTTTTTCCAATCCGGCATGGAAAAGAAGGAAAACATTGAAGAGGGCGATACCCTGGCTTTTTCGTTGGTGAGTTATGATAATCAGGTGGAGCGCGATATAGCTGTTCAGCAGCTTATCGATGATTTCAGTCGCCAGGAAAAAGAACTGGAACTGATCGTAAGAAAGGTCGAAGACCAGGATAAATATCACTTTGTTTTCCGCAACCAACGCGGAAACAAAGTAGAGCGTCTGATTAGCTCCAATGTATATACTACTCAAAGATCGGCGCAACTGGCCGGGGAGATGCTGTATTTTTTAGGTACGCTTGCAAGTAGTTATACCAACCTGAACTTTCAGGAAGAACATCGCTATACGTTCAGTTTTATTTATAATCCCGTCGATTACCTCGATTACTTACAAACCATAACCGAGAGCAGAAATAACTACCTGCAACGGAGAGAGCGTTTTTTAAATCACCTGCTGGCCCGGTTCGGAGAAGAATTTACGGAATACGTACTCCTCATGTTTGCTCTGGATGAAGGGAAAAAAGACCTGGAAGAGGTCGTTGAAGACAAATCGCGTTTTCTTTCTCAGTATGCAGACATTAGTCGAAATCGTGGCCGGGCTTTCAATTATCTGGATCAGGACCAAATATGGAATACAGATAATGTATCGGGGGTGGAAAAGCGTGTATCCGGCTTAATGGGGCTGAATGACTGGAGCCGTCGCAATCTGAATAACTTTCAGGTGATACAACGGGAAGAAGGATATCTCTTCCGGGTTTTGGATCATCGGGGGCATGCCCTGTTTTTCGGAGCGCAGGCTTACCCTGATAAAGTTACAGCCGGTCTTGCCTATCAGCAATTGATCAACTGGCTCGGGCAGGAAATAAATGAATTAGGGTTGAGTTTTCAGGATCTCGATTGTCCGGAAGAAAGTGTTTTCGGTTTTAAGATTGTGCTACCCCACGGAAAAGATTTTGCCTTTCATCCGCGTACTTACAGCAATCAGAAGGACCGGGATGATGCCCGGGCGTGTCTGCAAGCTTACTTTGCAGGGCTATCCGGACTCACTACCAGTTTGCAATCCGGAAAGGAGGGATATTATTTCAGTCTTTTTGATGAAAATGGGGAAGAACTGATATTTGAGAGTAAGTTGGCATACGCAGATGAAAAAGAAGCACTCCTGGCCTGGCATGAGTTTATTTTGCTGGCCAGAGACAAGGACCTTTATACGGATCATGATGATCCGTTCGCCGATCGATTTTCTTTTACCATCGGGGACCTGGCTATTCATCCACAGTACTATAATTCCAGAAAAGACCGGGATATTGCCAAGGAAAGGGTTCATGATTTTATTGTCAGTAAGGATGTGTTTTATCGAATTGAGCAGCTGGCAAACACTTTTAGTTGGTCTATTAATGATACGGAGGGCAAACTGCTTTTGGAAAGTGCTCACCGGTTTAAAAGCCCGGACCAAAGTATCAGTGCCTGGTACCGGGTAATGGACTGGCTGGATTTGACAGCACATATTAAAGCGGAAGAAGAAGGAGGGCTGTACCGGTTTGTTATCTACGATCCGTATGAGCGGATCATAGCCAGGTCCAGAGACTATCCCTCCGATGAAGAGCGCGCTCAAAAGCAGGCGGAGACGGAGCATTTTATTGCAATCTTTCAACAAAAAAGGGGGCCGGTCGTACCGGTGGAAAAAGCCTTTCACTACGAATTGCAGGATGCACAGGGATCTCCTTTAGTGAGAAGTACTGCCCTGTTCCCCGACCGGACCCGGGCCCAGGCTGCATTCAAAAATCTGATAGCTGATGCGGCGAATCTTCACGGAGAGATCCTCAAAACGGAAGGATTTAATGAGTTCCGGATCCAACTGCTGGATGTTTCCGGAGTACTACTTGCACAATCAATAGGCCCCTATGCCAGTAAGGATGAAGCAGATCAGGCACTTATACTGATCATGGATATCCTGCAGTCTGAAGAACCGGCATTTGCCAGTTACGAATTACGGGAGGCTTATCAATTCGTGATATCTTCTTTCGGTTCGGGTGAACCTCTTTTGCAGAGTTATCAATGCTACGCAAGCGAGGAAAAGACTTATGTTGCCTATCTCGAGGCTTTGCTGGAAGGGCAGCAACCTGAAAATTACAGCATCACCCGAAGCTCCGGCCATTACAGTTTCAGACTGCAAAATAGCCGCCGCCGGATCATTGCCGTTTCATCTATTCAATTTGAGGAGGAGCAGGCTTGCCGGGAGGCCATCGACAGAACCCTGAATATCATTATTCGGATCAGGAGCAAGGTCAACCCTATTTGTTATACGGGGTATCTGATAGTGAGTATTAAAGATGAATCCGGGGAAATTGCTCTACATGGTGAAAAGCAGTTCGGTAAAGAACCGGAAGCCATCGGTCATTTATATGAGTTGATCGATCTGGGATGCGACCCCACTCACTATGTGATGGAGCGATCGGAAGACGGATGCTGGTATACCTTCAGGCTGGAAGATAATTTTGAGGTAGCGGCTCGACATTTAGTCTATTATCCTGAGAAAAAAGCTGAAAGAGTCAGAGACGAGATCATTAAATATATCCTGGATAATAAATACAATTACCTGATAGCGCTTCGGAAAGGTAAATGGAAGTATCAAGTCCATTGGGAGGCCTGTAATGGCCGCTGTGAAGTGCTCTTGCAGGAAGAAGACGAACACAATACGGAGCCGGAGGCCCGGAAAGCGATGGATGACCTCATCGCACTTTTGCATGAGCGTGGGGCTTCTGACTACTTTTATCCAACCGTCAACGACAAGGGACAGTATTCCTTTGCTGTTGTCGGCGACCGGCCCGAACTCATCATCGCAAGCCATCCCTTTCCCTACGATTCGGCAGAAGAACGGGATAAGATCATGGCGGATGCTGCGGCTTATTTTGATTTTTTCTTCTACGTGCAGAGAACTGGAGACTTTTCTTTCATTGCTGAAGATAGTACTACGCCTCTCCCCGAAGGGACACTCTCCGGTCACATCGTTCCGGCATTGGAAATTTGCGGTGATTGTAATGAAAGTGAAGATGCTTCCGACAATCCCGATACTGCTTTGAACACCTATTACAGTGGGTTTAAAGTAGCGAAAGAAGAAGAATTCATCGCCCTCCACCCGCATCGCTATAACTGTGAAGCCGATCGGGCGGCTGCACAGGAAGCCCTCATGACATTGGGAGAATGCCGGGCGTACGAATGGACGATGATCTGTTTTCGGGGAAATAAGATCATCCAGGAGGAAGAGAAAAGATTTTATTTCAAAATTGTCGACAGTGAAGACCACGAGGTGGTCTTGTTCAGGAGTGTGGATCGATATGAAAGCCGGGCCATCGCTACGGCTGCTTTCCTGGAACAATGGTCTTTGATCCTGTCCAATGCCAAACAAAGAAGTCGCTACCGCTGGGAAAATACCGAGGACCCTATTTCCCTGGAAGATGGGCAGGGAAAAGTATTGGCTGTAGTGCCGGAACGGTTCGACTCAAGATTCAGAATAAAAGAGGCGATTGACCGGCGGGTTAGCTACGCCAGACAACACGTGCTGATCCGGCAGGGAGATCAGTACTTATACAGGTTGTGGAATGAGGAAAAAAGGCAGCACGATTGGGAAAGTTCCGCTTCCTATGCCGATGTGCAAGAAGCCGCTGCTGCTTTTGAGCATTTTCTGGAATTGTTGAGGTATCCGGTTAACTATCTCAAGACA
Source organism: Lewinella sp. (assembly GCA_020436695.1). GTDB lineage: Bacteria > Bacteroidota > Bacteroidia > Chitinophagales > Saprospiraceae > Flavilitoribacter. The sequence continues at coordinate 17,685 of JAGQXH010000014.1, forward strand.
GGAACGAATAGCGCCTGCATTTTTGAGATCAAGCTGGTGGATACTCTTCTGGTCAGCCGAGAAACTTATCTGGATTGCTACCGCGGTGAAGATATCCCCCAGGACATAGTCGATTGCCCCGAGGCCTGGAATGGCGTCAAGTCTTTCCTCATTCACGCCCATGAAGATTATGCCGTATACCCCTATTCACGCTATGCGGATGATTGCCGCTACAGTTTCCGCATGGTAGATGACCGTTACCGCCTGGCTGTACACGTGCGACAGTATCATACAATGGCTGAGCGGGAGCAGGCATTGGATTGGCTCTATGCTCAGGTGCAATGCCAATTGAAGAAATGGACCGACGTTGAAGCCGACGTCTGCACGCTGATCGGACAGGCTTATTATCTGATGAAAAAAAGCGTAACCGATGACACCGGACTAACGGAAGAACCTGCCGGAACCGGTCACCTGGACGAAGATATATTGTGGAGGAGCTATGCTTCCTTTGGTACCGCAGGCAACGCTTTAGCGGCTTATGAAACGGACTACCTTGAAATTATCGAACATGCCCGGGAGATCGATTATTATCAATTGATCCTGGAGGAGGGGTATTACCGTGTCGCCCTATCCTCGGATGATGGCAGGATACTGGCCGTAACTCCCTGTAAGTATAAACAGCCGGCCGACCGGAAACAGGCTATCATGGAGCGGATCATTCACGCTCGATTGTTCCCGGTGTTTAAAGCGGAAACAGGTTTCGGTTTCCGGTGCTATAGTCTGGATGCGATCCCTTTGGGGCAGGAAACCAAGCCTGCCGGCGATTGCCCGCCGGTGCCGTCCAATCCATTTGACCTCGATATACCCGGTGAGATCATTTGGGAAAGTGCCCGTACCTACAAAACAGAAGAAGAGGCCAGGTGTGCATTTGATGAGTTGGTCCGACTCGGCCGCGAAAAATCAAATTATCAGCGCACGGAAGCGGCTGCATGTGGCCCTTTCGGAGTAGAATTGACCCGGCCGGAGAATGTATTGGCCGAACACCCGTCTTCTTACTGCAGTCGGAGCGATCTGGAAAAAGCCATTGAGCGCACCAGGGCTTGTTTCAATGTGGAGGGCTTTCACCTGGTAGAGCACATTTTGCTGCGCCCGACAGTAGGCGTAGGGGAAGAGTATCGGGTATTTTTTACCGATAAAGATGAATATGTTTATCAGTTCTCCAATCTGGTTTTCAACGAAAAAGGTAAAGCGGAAGAATTTAAAGGCCAGGTGATTGATAAAATGTTGCTTGAATTGAACAAGGCATTACCGCAGGTCGGAATACCAACGAATTACAATCCTAAAAACCGGTGGCTGGGGCTGGTACAATCCCTGCCATATGAACTGGTGAGAAAAAACCTGGGTGATCTGCTGCTCGACCTGGACATTTCATTTGGTCTACAGGGAGTCATCAGTCTTCGGAATCAACTTCATGAGCGATTATTCGTACAGGGAACGCGCGACGGAATAGAGCCGGATTGGCTGGCACCTGCTTGCCCGGATTGTTGCCACGCGGTTGAAATAGTCGATGAGCAAGCGGACTCTTTTTGTGATACTTCCCCCTGTGCGGACATGGAAGAGGTAGCTCAGGAAAATGTTTTATCAGTTTTGAGGGGGGGCGTGAAAACGTTGGATAGTAATGGAAAAGATAATGTATCCTGGTACGTACCCGGGGCAGATCCCTATTCTTTCTGGGCAAGTATAGTGGTCCCCTATTGGCCCAAACGTTTTCAGAATTTAAACTTCCGTCAGTTTTTTCAAAATACACTGCGTAGAGAAGTACCCGCTCATATTGGACTTCGGATCTGCTGGCTGGATCCCAAACAGATGCGGGAATTTGAAGTGGCTTACAGAGCCTGGCTTACTGCCATCAGCGGCCGACTGGAATGCGACCTGCAGGAAACGAAATGTGAAATGATCGAAAAACTCTACGGGATGAAAAACGTCTATCCACCCGGGCAGATCCACGAGAGTGTTTGTGATGAAGACGATAGAAATACCATATTCCTTGATAAATCTCAATTAGCATAAAACCATTGATTATGCCGATTATCGATCAAAATATATCCTTCCCCTACTTTGTCTCCAATCAGGTTTTGACGGCTAAGGACTTGAATAATATGGTTGAATACCTGTCTAGCCAAAACCGGCTAAGCAGGGTGCAGATCATTGGAATGGGTATTGTTTCCGGATTAGAGATCGAACCGGTAACTGTCCAGCTCAAAGCAGGAGAACCGGCAGCGGGGATCCCGGAACAACGCAGACTCCTGCAGATCAATGTTTCTGCCGGGTACGGAGTTACTTCTCTGGGGTATCTGTTTCAGTTCGACCGTCAGGAACTGGATTACATCGACAGCGATGTGTCATTAAGGAGAAGCAAGTTCTTCTGCCGGGATGACTCTCGGATTGGTCCTGCCTCTAACGGTGAAGAGCAGATCATTAAGGTTTGTGAGTTGAGAAATGCTGCTGATGTCAAGACAAACAGCACCTTCCAGAAAATTAGTGATCTAAGCGATAGCGAAGGCAAGATAGTACCGGCCTGGAGACCTTGTTTTCAAAACAAGGTATTGATCATTTGTCAGGAAGAAAAGATCATTTCCCGCAACAGTTGCTTTAATGATTGTGATGAAAAGGGAGAAGACCGTAAGTTTCAGTATCGCTTTTTTCTGATCGATAAAGCAGATATACTCAGCATATGGGCGGAGGTGTTTGCCGGAAGTGATTCCGGAGAATCGGGTTCGACTACGATTAATTTGACCGAATGTCCTTACATAGAACGATTGGGGTTTGATAAGAATGAAGATGATGCCAGTGAATCCGGGATCAATATTTGTGAACTTACCTCCTGGGAAAAATTCTATGCGAGTTACAGGCTCATCGCGGAAGACGCCATTCCCCGGATCAGCGCGGCCTACATACAGGTTCGCGATCAGTTTAAGTCCGGGGCACTGCCGTCTGACGACCTGACGATCATTGATACTCTGGAGACGAACCTGTATACTCTACTGCGAAGCAACTATCCCAATATCGGCCAGATACCGAAAGATTGCTCCGATATTCAATACATCTATGATTATCTGAGTGACCTGATCGCCGCCTACTGGGAATTTGAACGTGCCACCTACAATTTGAGTATTCCGCAAAATACATTATCGGGAAGTCAGCGCAACGAGGTCAACTTCTGTCAGTTCCCTACCTATCTGGCCCTGGGGCAGCTGACCCTATCAGAGGCGATCCTGGGAGTACCGGGTATGGTGATAGACAACAGTGGTATGCAATATTTTCCGGGATGTCGTACCGAAAACCAGGGTGGCGGGTTTCAAACAGCCGATCAGGAACGCCTGCGGATTGCACAACTCCTTTTTTCATCCATGCTGACGATAGCCAACCGGCAGAATATCTGGATACGTACCGACCGGGCAGAGCAGAAAAATATTAACATTACCCCGAGCAAGGCGAATGGAGCTGATCTCAGTGAGCGAGCCATCCCGTTTTACTATAACCAGTCTGATGCGCTGATCAGAAGAAACTGGAATGCGAGAGCCCGGTCATTGGGTACGTGGGACCGAATTCCGCATTATCTGGCATTGGGCAATAAGCCACCTTTTGACCGTCACCTGTTGTATGAAATTGATCGATATGATTTCTTTCGCATTGAAGGACATGTAGGAAGAGGAGTTGCTGATGCCAAAGAACAGATCCAGTCGCTCCGGAAGAAATACAATCTTCCGTTCGATATTCAATGTGTTCATCTAAACGGTCCTTTCTCACTGGATATCATCGAACACGGGTTTGAATGTCGGGAATTGGATCTACTCTTTCTCCGAATTAAGGAAGAATTGGTTTGCCATATTGAAGCACAGTTGGAGGTCCTGCATTCTCGTCTCGTTGAATACAGGAAAAATCTGGAGGAGATTAGACGATTAATTCTGCCGGTAAATACAGTCGCGGAGTTTGAATTAATAGAAGAGAGTTTCTTTACTGAGTTTTTCAAAGTATACGGTACTTCGCCTGCGTTTCCCGATTGTTACAGCCAAACCCTCATGGAGCTGGTCAGCCGGCTAAAAGCGAAAAGAGACAGCTTCCTGGAAAGGCTTATGTTCGACCAATTTGCTTCACGCTATCCGGGAATGGAGCATCGGGCGGGAGTGGAAAAGGGAGGAACCTTTGTGCTGGTTTATAATTATGTACTGAGCTCAGATTTTCGTAACCGTGATGCATTTAAGGACCGCCCTCCCCAGTGGTTGCCGGCCCAGGGAATAGACCACCTGACAGATGAAGCACTTATCAAACTCGTTCTGGATAATGAAGAGGAAGGATCATCTCTGAGGAGACAATTGCTATCCTCGTACATGACCAAGGTAGTTGCGGATTTTTGTTTGCCCTACTACTGTTGTTCTCAGGCCCCGGTGGTGAATTTCGAAGTCAAGTTAGTTAAGGCCAGTATTATTGTCGAAAAAACGACCTTCTGTTCTGATGAAACTCCTGTCAATGGTACCGTCAGCCCCAAAGGGGGCCTGTTTACCCAGCTTCCAAAAGGGTTTACCGAAGTGGTCGATACAAATGATGGGCTTCTTACCGGTTTTACATTTACACCGGCCGATGTTGACGGCTTTATCGATGGCAAAAAGACAATGAGTCTTGACTATTTGTATAATGGCCAGTTAACTACACAGACCTTCGTGGTATATGATAATTCTCTACTGGAGAATATTACTCCGGAAGAGATCATCTGTACCAGAATACCTATCTGTGAGATCAATCCGAATACCGGAGATCCTACTCAAACTTTGATCGGGTTTAATTTTGAGTTTGACCTGCCGCCGGATATAATGCCGGATAACAGCCTGGATTTTCTGGAAGTTAGCTGGGAAATGGAAATCCCCGATTCATCCCAGCCCGATTCTCTTATCTTTATACCTTTACCGGGTAATACTGCCGAAGTTCTTTTCGAGAGGGATGGTATTGATCCTTTCCGGGTGAAAGTAAGCGTAAAGAGTGGTCCATGTACTGTCGAAGCAGTTAAAGAGATCAATGTATGTCCTGCCGAAGATGAAATTAGTTTTGCGATCAGTGACAGTGTCGGAAATCTCATCCTGCCGAGCAATGGTGTATTCAGGGTGCAATTCACACCGGGTGTGGGGCCGCTTACTATCATTCCCAGCATTTCGGGAGGCCTGCTTACCGTAAATGGCCCGGATAATCCGTCCGGGGGTGATCCTATTGAATACAATGAATTACTGCCAATACGAGGTGATGATTGCATGGATCGACGATTCGAATTTATTCTTTCTTACTTCGAGGCAGGTCAGCCCCTTTCCATTCCTTTAGGTACCTACGATTTTCAATATAAAATAAGCGGCTCACTGGCGGAACAATGCCCGGCGATTGATTTCACTTTGGTAATCGATCCTCCCAGACCGGAATTGCGCCTGAATTCGGATCAGACTTCTTTCTGTAAGAATGGTACTGAAAGCAAGGCCCTGCTCACGGTAACTCCTGCAACAGCCACCATTGATGTGCAGCCTGCCGGTCTGGACTCCGCTATCAGCATAGACGGACAGGGTAATGTAGAATTTGACATCAATGAGGTCAGTGAATTTACTGATGGGGTAGCTCAAATAACGTTGACTGCCACCGATACGGAAGGGGATACTTCGGATCCGGTAAGTTTCACTATCTATAAAAAACCGGCCTATACTATTATTGAAGAAAATCTCATTAGCCCCTATTCCTTTGAGCCGCTGGATGCACAGAATGAGGCCGATCCCAGTAGAAAATGCAGGATTGTCAGCAAGCGCGTCAAGCTCTCCTATTCTTCTTCCGATGATGATTTTGCCAACCAATTCAGTTGGACGATCCGGCCTGCCGGAAGTAGTGACGCCCTAGAGCCGCTGCCCCAGAGTACCGAATCTATTGAATTGGACCTTCAATTTGATGAAGGCATCTCTTACGAAGTTATCCTGCTGGCCGCTGTGGAGAACAGCCCCTGCGAACCGGGGGCGGGCCAGAGCCATACAGTGAATATCTGCCCACCTGCCGGCGTACTTACGGTTAGCCTGGAAAACAATACTACCGTACTTTCCGAAAGTCAGGAGAATGCTACTATCGGCATCTCGGTTGATTTTCCGGGCGGTGAGGTCAACCTACAGATACTAGATGAAAACAATAACCCGGTAACCACTATTCCTCCCGGAAAGATCATCCAGGAATTGGGACCTACAGACAACGAATGCCTGGGAGCCACCTATACATTGGATTATACCGGTCTACCCTCTGGTAACTACCGGCTTACCTATCACCTGGATATATGCGACCTGACTGGACCGGCCTATGATTTTAGGATAGTCGGAAGTCAACCGGGAAATGGTGACGGTTTCGATGATGGACAAAGAAGAGCCATAAATGAGACGATAGTAAACCGCAACCAGGAATTGTCCGCGGGACTGGATGAGGTCGCTGACAGATCCATACTGGATGAGGATGAAGGGCCTGCTTCAGCCCGTAATTTCCTGGCTTTTGAGGGTACGGAGCAAGCACTGAACGAAGCTTATAACAACTTTAGATCTGAGCTTTTGCCCCTGCTTGGCAGTGCCAGATCCAGCGCAAAGAAAGCAGCTTATCGGCAATTACTTGAATTGGGCACCAAACATTATCTGGACCTGCAGAGTACGGCTACTGCTGAAGAGGCACTTTCCGACGAAACGACGGATACGATCACCAATGCGGCCAAGGAACTGAAAAAGGCCGGTATCGATTTGAAAGCTCTTCGCCGGGATTGGAAAATGCAACTGTTGCGGGATGCCATGAACGGCAATAAACGGCCTTACCGGATACATAGGTTGTTCAAAGCATAAGCACAAATGATTAGCGAACAGTAACATGGATAATCAACACATCATCGGTAAACAGATCTTCAACATCAGACTGAAAAGCCAGTCGGGGGCCTTTGATGTGCAGCATCGACTGGCCGGCTGCTTCTGGGACAAGATCGTACCTCGTCTGGAGATGTTGTTTGATGACTATGCCGGACCGGAGCAAACCATCCGTATCGACAAACTGGAGATCGATCTGGGGGATATCTCGGAACAGGAACTGGAAACTGAACTGGTTGCTGCTATCTACAAGCGGTTGCAGGAAGAACTGAAGTTTCGTAGCAGTTCGTTCAGCAGAGAGAAAACAACGGTCGTTAGCCGGCAGGCAAACCTGTTCCAAACCTGGCTGTTCTTTCTCGAATATGGATTTCTGCCCTGGAATGCCGGTGTTGATCTGCGGATGGAAGAACTCCTCAAGAGTGCTTTTGAGCGAATAGCAGGCCAGCGCACTTCACTGCAGGCTCTGCGACAGTTGATCCGCCGGAAACCGGCAGCGATGAGCCGTCTGGTATTACAGTATTCCGATAAAGATCTGGCCGTCCTGCTCGAGGCAGTCAGCGGAAAGCGCCGGACGATCTGGGAGCCGCTCCTTGGGCTGATCTCGAGCCTGTTGCTGACTGAAGCGGGAAAAACCTTTCTGCGAACGCTGGCCAGACAACAACCTCGATCTCCTTTTTCGGAAGCTGCGGGTATTCACCAACCCAAAGATCTCCGGATATTTTTCTGGACCTTTCTATTCGACGTTTTTTTGCTCAAGCAGGAGCGCCCATCCTGGACGGAAGCTGGCCGGGCCCTGATCAGGGTATTTACCGGTGTGACCAAAGCAGACTTTCCGGAATTACTGCGTACTGCCGCAGTGACCTGGTCTTTGTCCCTGTCCGCAGAGGTAAGGGTATTGATCATGGAATGGCAGCATATTTTGGGGAGCGGTAATACTCCTCCCGGGGTGTCAAAAATAAAACCCGCAAAATCACATCGGACGCCTGAAGATCAGATGGATCGTCTGAGTGAGGAACGCCTGCGTGCGGAGGAAGAAGAACGGATACATCCCACCGAAGAGAAGAACATGGCAGTGGAAGACCCGACTGAGGATAGGATCAGCCAAGAGGAAAAGATGGATCGTGAGCATTCTTCCGCAAATGGGCAGGTACAGGAACCGGCAGCGCATTTCCCATCTGATACTTCCGAAACCTCGCCTGAAGGTAGTGAAGGGGAGATCCATGCCGAAGTGGGCTCCGGACCATCATCAGGCGAAGATCTCCCGATAAGTCACTCTAAGCCCGGTCTTGCGGAAAAGACTCCGGATTCCGGACCGGACGAGCATGGAGATGCGGATGCCTCCGGGCACCGGGAAGAGGTACTGTCCGATCCATCTGATCGCTGGCGTTCCTATATCCGCGATTATCGCGCGGGAAAACTTAGTGCGTCTTCCTCTGAAAAGAGCCGAAGCAGCCTTTTTACTAAAACGGCCGACGAAATGATCGCAGATCAGGCGGTGTACATCCGATGTGCCGGGGTGGTGTTATTGCATCCTTACCTGGCTCATTATTTTGGCAAGATCGGTCTGGTTGAGAAAGGAGATTTTATCGATGAGGCGGCCCGGGAAAAGGCGGTCTGTCTGATCCATTACCTGGCCAGCGGACAAACCAATCTGCCTGAATATGAATTACTCCTGCCCAAGTTGCTTTGCGGCTTCCCGCTCGAAGATCCTTTGGAGCGGGAGCTGGTGTTACAGGAGGCCGAACTGGAGGAGGGCGAGCGAATGATGCAGGCGGCGATCGATCACTGGGGCGTCATCGGCCAGGCCTCTCCGGACGGTCTGCGCGAAGGTTTCCTGCAACGTGATGGAAAACTGGAAAATAAACCTCAAGGATGGGTGCTGACGGTGGAGCGGAAAACCATCGACATCCTGCTGAACCGGCTTCCTTTCGGTTGGAGTATCAGCGTGGTCAGGTTGCCCTGGATGAAAGACTTACTGAAAGTAAACTGGATATAAATACGCATTTTGAAAGCTACCGATCATAAAACAACAACTGCTCAGGTCCAGAAAAAGGAGGACCAGGGACCTTTCTTCCAGAAAGAAGGAGCAGATTCGTCGTTTTTCAGTAGCAATGGGCAGTTTTCGGCTGCCGGAGGCGAGAATGGTAACGGCAATGGGAATGGGAATCACTCATTCTTTTCCGGGGTACAGACCAAACTGAAGATAGGTAAAGCCAACGATCACTACGAAAAGGAAGCGGATCGTGTGGCCGATCAGGTGGTGAATGGGTCGAAGCAGGGACCGACGACAGCCGTTGAGACGGCACCGGCCGGATCTAACAAGTTTACTACAGCCGCTGCCGATTCTTCGGGCAGCATTCACGCTCGTTTTAGCCCGGATCAGCTTGTGCAAAAAGAAGAAGCACCGGTGGAAGAGGAGCAGGTGGACGTACAGAAAAAGCCGATCTTCGAGAGCGCCGGCGATGGAGATGAAGGTGGTATTCAAACCAAGCCTTTGTTTAATAGCATCACGCCTCTGATACAACGTCAGGAAGAGGAAGAAGGCGGAGGCGAGGAGCCGGTTGAAGCCGAAGGGGCAATCCAGGAAAAGCCCATTCAGTTGAAAGAAGAGGAGGAGGTGCAGGGTAAATTTATCCAGCGGGACAGTGATGGAAGTACGAGTGATACCGGCGGCGCTACTACTACCTCTTTTGAAAGCCAGCTGCGGCAATCTAAAGGCGGCGGCCGGTCGATGGACCGGGAAACGAAGGACAACATGGAATCCGGCTTTGGGGCCGATTTCAGCAATGTCCGTATTCACACCGGCAGTGAAGCCGCCGGGATGAGCAATCAGATCGGCGCCCAGGCGTTCACCCACGGCAGCGATATTTATTTCAACAAAGGGAAGTACGATCCAGGATCGGATACCGGCAAGCACCTGCTGGCACATGAGCTTACCCATACTGTGCAGCAGGGCGCCAGCGTTCGACGGAAAGCGAAGATCTCCCGTATCAGCGGCCCGAGGCCTGTACAAAGACTGGCCGGCTGGATCAAACGGGGCGTCAATTGGCTGGCCGAGCGAGTCGTGCCCGGCTATACATTGCTCAATGTTATTCTGGGTAAGAACATCATTACCGGAGAGGCGGTAGCGCGCAGTGGCGTCAACCTCATCCGCGGCTATATGCGCCTTAGCCCGGTGATCGGGTCTATTTTACTCAGCCAGTTGGAGGAAACCAATACCCTGACCGAAGCCGGCAAATGGGTGGAAGGCCAGGTGGAGAAATTCGGTATCGATTTCAATGACATTTCCCGTCGCCTGAAGCTGATGTGGGAAGAGATGTCGGTCTGGAAGGGGGTCAAAGGCAATCTGGCGGTCTTCAGAAAGCATATTGGGCCGGTCATGGGTAAATTTATGGCTTTCTCCGGAGTGGTGATGCAGAAGGTGAAGGAGTTGCGCTTGGAAGGGGCTCTGCGCTTATTTGGGGCCACCCAGTTGCTGGAGTCCTTCAAAAAAGACCCGGCTGCCTTCAAGCGAATTGCGGATAAACCGAGCTTGATCCTCACCAATTTCATGAAGGCCATCAAGCAGGGGTTTTCGCAGTTCAAGGGTAATTTCGGCAAACACTTCAAAAATGCGCTATTTGGTTGGTTGTTTGGAAAAGCAGCGGCAATGGGTATTCAAATGCCGAAAAAATTTGATGTCGCCGGATTGTTCCATCTGGTAGCTCAACTCGTAGGGGTTACTTACGAACAGATCAAAATGGCGGCCATCAAAAAGCTGGGCCCCAATGGACAGAAGATCTTTGATGCGGTTGAAAAGACGATTGCAGTTATCAAGCGCTTTATGAAAGAGGGCCCGGTCGCTTTATTCGATATGGCCAAGGAGTTCCTGGGCAATCTCAAGGAGATGATCTTTTCCAGTATCACCTCTTTAGTGACTTCGGAGGTCATCAAAGCAGCAGTGACCAAGGTGGTATCTATGCTGAATCCGGCCGGCGCTATTGTCCAATTGGTGCTGACGCTCTACCGCGTGGTTAAATTCTTTATCGACAACTGGGAAACGATCAAGTCGATCGCGCTGGGTATCCTCAACTCGATCGCGAAAGTGGCCCTGGGAAAGATCGGCGATGCGGCCAATTTTATCGAGAACATCATGGCCAAGGGAATGCAGTTGATCATTTCCTTCCTGGCTCGTATCTTAGGGTTAGGCGGCATCGTGGATAAGGTCAAAAAGCTTATCAAAAAGATCTCTGCTCCGGTGAAGAAGGTGCGGGATAAGGTGATCGGGTGGATTGTGAAACAGGGCAGGCGGTTGTTTGGAAAAGGGAAGAAAGGTGTGAAGGATGATGGAAAGGATGATAAACGGAAATATACGCAGAAGGATAAAAATGCAGGGTTGAAGGCGTTCGAGGTAGAAGAGAAACCGTTTGTCAAAGACAACAAAATTAGCCAGGAGAATGCAAAGAAAGCCGCTATTAATGTTAAGAAAAAACATCCAGTATTCAAATCTATTTCTGTAGTTGATGGCGGAAATGATTGGGAATATGATTATATATTTAGGAAGAAAAAAAGCACTCCCTCCCAGAAAAGTAATCAGAAAACAAATGGTTGGGTTCTATTTATAAGGAGGCTTACCTTTTATGCTAAAAATAGTATTGCCTTTGCGGAAAAAAGAGATGGAAAAAAGAAATTGGGATACAAAGTGGATGTAAATGGTAATAAAGGTTTCATTGTTGGAGATAAAAAAAGTAAAAACAGATACTTGTTAAGGTTAGAAAAAGAAGAGAAAAAAACAGAAAAGTATAATGAAGAATTTGATGCCTTAAATAAATTAGGAGTTGGTGGAAGGAGAAAACACATTCAAAGTTCGGAAAGTGGAAAGTCCAATGAAGAGAAATTAGTAGGATATAATAAAATACTTACAAAGGCTGGGGTAAAGAAAATTAAACATAAAGGTGATCTTTCTGACAGTCAATTAAGAACTTACCGCAAACAGCTTATTAAAGATGTTATTGCTGCATATGGGAAAAAGTTGAAGAAACTTGATCAAGAAATCTTAAATAATCAAAATTTCAGACATTCGGACTTTCAAAAAATAATAGGTTCCATATTTGAACAATGGGTTGGCACATATGCTCCAGGAGCGGACGCAACAGAAATTCTTTTTTTGGATGGTAATAATGATGTAAAGCGAAGAGCAGATGGTAAAGCTAAAGGTAAAACTCTTATAGAAATGAAAGCGGTATCTGGAAAACCAACACAAGATCATCTAGATCAAATGGCAGACTATGCATCATTTATCGCAAATGGGACAAAAGGAAAACTTGCAGGAGGCAATGGAAAATTATTAAAATTCACAAAAATGAGATACTATTTCAGTAATATGGAAACTGCACTAAAATGGGAAAAAGATTTGACTGATATTTTCTCAAAAATTG